>CAZYYC010000036.1:21950-24191 GCA_964650935.1 uncultured Anaerolineales bacterium | reverse complement strand
GGTTCGTCCTCACCCGCGTTGTGGTGTCAGCGCCGTTTGCGCTCCAACAGTTGCTCGAAGAGCGCTTCATAGTCCAGAGCCGTGCGCTCGATGGAGAAGCGTTCCTCGATTTCGTGTCGAGGCTGTACGTAGGACGCACGGTTGTCGATGACCTTGAGGATGGCCTCCGCGAGACCGTCTGCGTCGCCGACCGGTGCGATCTCCCCCATGCCGGTCTGAAGCACCGGCTGCCGGACACCGGGCAGGTCGCTGGCGACGCTTGGCACGCCCGCCAGCATCGCCTCGACCTGCACCAGACCGAACGACTCCGTTGAGTTGAGGCTGGGTACGGTGATGACGTCCAAATTCGGATAGAAGGCGGCCATCTGGGCCGCATCGAGGACGCCGAGGAAGCGCCATTGTCCGCGTTCCTCGTAGACCCTGATGCGCGGTAACAGGCGCGCCGCATAGGCTTCTTCCGCTAACACATCCCGGAACTGGCCCGCGAAGAGCACGCGCGCATCGGGGTAGCGTTCTAGGATCTTGGGCAAGGCCTGGAGCAGGATCTCGACGCCCTTCTCAGCGGCGAGCCGAGCCGCCATCCCGATGATGGGGTGCTTGCCCTCGGGGTTGTACATGCGCTCAAATGCGACGATCCCCGACTTGGACGACTCGGGCATCGCGACGGGAGGCGAGATGACGTGTAGCTTGTGGACGAACTTCTGCAGGAAGGGGGAGTGGTCGGCGAAATCGCGCGTGTAGGCGACGACGCCATCGCTGTTGCGACCTGCCAGATCGTTCATCAGCAGGACGACTTTGTTTACAATGCGGTTGAAGAGACCGGGAGGCAGCTCCAGATCGCAGTGATAGGTGAGCAGCGTGGGTTTGTGAAGGAGTTTCCCGCGTAGGGCGACACCGGCGGCGTCGAACTGCGGCAGGTGCAGGCTGATGACGTCGGCCTCGCGGACGTACTTCCAGGCGAGGTAGCCGAAAGTCGGCATGATCACACCCTTGCTGATCCGCAGTGCCACCGGAGCGCGCACCACGCGCACCCCATCCACCTCCTCAATGCTCGGTAGATGACGGCTGTATCGCGAGGTCAGCACCGTGACCCGGTGTCCGCGCGCGACCAACCCTTGGGCCAGCCGCTCAGCATAGATTGTGAGGCCGCTCGTATGGGGACGGTAATAGGTGAGGACGATCAGGACATTCATATCCGGCTACAGCAGCTCCTTGTGATCTCGCACCCAAGCATAGAGCCTGCCGGTGCCGGTCTGGACACCGACCTTGGGCCGCCAGCCCAGGTCCCGTTCGGCTTTGCGGATGTCGGCGACGAAGATCAGTTGATCTCCCGGGCGCCAATCGCCACGGGAGACGGGAATAGGGTGTCCACTCAGCTCTTCCAGAAGTGGGGCGAACTCCTGCCAAATCGCGAGTTGGTTATCCGGCCCGCCACCCAAGTTATAGATCTCGCCGCGGACGCGGTCGGCGTGCTCAATGGCTGCGTCGTAGGCATCCAGCAGGTCATCGATGTAGAGCAGGTCACGCACCTGTTTGCCGTTGCCGAAGATGGTGATGGGCCTGCCCAACTGTGCGGCGATGATAAACCAGGCGACCCAGCCCTGATCCTCGATACCGAACTGCCGCGGTCCGTAGATGCAGCTCTGGCGAAAGACGACCGTCGGTAGGCCATAGATGCGTGCATAGTCGCGCACATATTGATCTCCCGCCCCCTTCGAGCAGCCGTAGGGCGAGTGGAAGTCCAGGGGATAGCTCTCGGGAATGCCATAGGGATAATCACGGTAGGCGTAGCGGGTCGCCAGCTCCTCGATGGCGATGCCCTCCATACCACCATAGACCTTGTTGGTTGAGGCGTAGATGAGCAAGGGGGGCTTGGCGGCGCGACGGGCAGCTTCGAGTACGTTGAAGGTCCCCATGACGTTGATCTCGAGGTCCTCCCGGGGATTCGCGACCGACGTTGTGACGGCGACCTGAGCGGCGAGGTGGACGATCACGTCCGCCTCGGCGGCTGCATCGGCGACCCGCTCGGCATCGCGGACGTCACCCCGGATGACGCTCAGGGTGCCGCTCCCGACCTGCTGAAGCCAATCGAGGTTGGCCTGCGCACCGCGCCTGGACAGATTGTCGTAGACGGTGACCCGCTCTCCGCGCTCCAAAAGGCGGTGTGCGTAGTTCGCGCCGATGAAGCCGGCCCCGCCCGTGATCAGGACATGGTCAGGCATGGTCGATCTCCTGTCCGCC
>CAZYYC010000036.1:20145-21850 GCA_964650935.1 uncultured Anaerolineales bacterium | reverse complement strand
GAAGGCGCGGCAGGCCCACATCATCGCCATAAAGTAGGCTGCGGTGACGGTCCAAAGCGCCAAGGACCAGACGACGATGGCGGCCCCATCCTTGGGCGACCGCAGTGCCTTCAGCCCGCTCAGGACGCTCCGGAGCGGCTTTAGCCAGCGGTCGATGTCAGCGATACCGAGGGTCTTCAAGGCCCGGTGGGCTAATCGCTCCGTCATGCCCGGGAAGATCGCCACGAGGACGAAGACGAGCAGGATCACGAAGGAGAGGAGGCCGCTAAGCAGAAGCAGCATATTGAGGGAGATGGCGCCCTGGAGCAGCCCGTCGCCGGAGGCGTCCCCCGTCGCCAGATAAGCCTGTAGCCCCGGTACCTGCGGCAGGCTCACGACCAGGATAAGGACGATCAGCAGCAGGTCGAGCACGCGTTCCACGACCACGGTGGAGAGCGCTGCCAGCGCCGACACGGGTCCGCGGAAACTCGCCCCCACCGCTCTTGCCGGGTCGCCTGCGCGAAATGGGAGCACGCCGCTGATCAGATAGCCGATGCCGATCAGGCCGAAGGCGTCCCTTAGCGAGATCTCGCGCCCTAGCAGTATCCGCCAACGCGCTGCACGTATCACCAGCGTACCAACGATCAACAGCAGGGTCACGCTTGCCCACAGCCAGTCCACCCTGGTCAATGCCGCGCCCACATCGTCGAAATCGATGCCGCGGAGCGCGACGTAGACTGCCAGCACACTCAAGACCAGCGTGATGGCGATCTGGAGGATTCTCTTATTCACCTCGTCATTATACCATGGACGAACGGGGCGTTGCCTTCGGCCTGAATCCGGGTTACACTTCTCAGACTGACGACCAAGGGGATGTGATAGCTTCTTGGTCTCACAGGGTTCTTGACGGGACGGAGGCGTGAGATGCTCTTGGCGATGGACGTTGGAAACACGAACGTGATGATCGGCGTGCACGATGGAATCGCGTGGCGGCATCACTGGCGCGTGCGAACCGTGCGCGACAAGATGGCGGATGAATACGGCGTCCTGATCCGTGCATTACTGCGTGAGGTCGACCTAACTATGGCCGACTTCGATCGCATCGTCATCGCCAGTGTGGTGCCCCCACTGACGGGACGCATCGAGGAGATGCTCGCCGGGGAAAGTCCCGTGGTCCCCTTAGTGATCAACCACACCGTGGAGATGGGGTTGCGCTTCGCTGTGGATAACCCGGCGGAGCTCGGTGCGGATCTGATCGCCGACGCCGTGGCTGCCTACAAGCGGCTGAAGGGCGCCTGCATCGTCGTGGACTTCGGAACGGCGACGACCTTTACGGCGGTTTCCGACGGGCCGGTGTTGATGGGGGTTGCGATCGCCCCCGGGATCAATCTGGCGGCGTCGGCGCTTTCCGGCGGGACGGCGCAGCTTCCCCAGGTGCGGCTCACCCCACCCGCTCGGGCCATCGGTACGAATACCGTCCACTCGATCCAGTCCGGCATTCTCCTGGGTTATGTAGGGTTGGTGGAGGGTATGATCAGGCGCTTCAGGGCCGAGATGTGTGAAGAGGCGCCGGTCATCGCGACCGGCGGGCTCTCCAGCATCATCGCGCCGCTCACCGAGCTCTTTGCTGTGGTGGATCCCTGGTTGACGTTGGACGGCGTGCGCCTTATCGGTGAGTGCTGTGCCGGACAGGCGTCATGATGCCGAGACTTGTTGTCTGAGGGGG
>CAZYYC010000036.1:13236-20135 GCA_964650935.1 uncultured Anaerolineales bacterium | reverse complement strand
TAATCACCGTGCCGTCACCCTCACTGCTAGGTCGCCATCCCGGGAGGACATCATGATTGAGGTCAAGATCGAGACGATCCAGGTCAGTCTGGTCTCTTCGCATCGTATCGTCGTTCTCAGGGAGCTTGACTCGGACCGTTACCTGCCTATCTGGATCGGTCCCTGCGAGGCCGAAGCGATCTCGGTCGGGGCGAAGGGGATTGATGTGCTCAGGCCGTTAACGCATGACCTGGTGGTGAACGTGCTGGATGCACTTGGTGCAGAGCTGCTCTACATCTACATCAACGATCTGGCCGACAATACCTTCTATGCGACGCTATTGTTGTCGACAGGGGAGGCTGAGATCGAGGTGGATTCGCGTCCGAGTGACGCCATCGCCATTGCGGTGCGCACCGGGGTGCCGATCTATGTGGCCGAATCGGTCCTGCGGGATGCCGGTGTCGTGCCTGAGGGTGACATCCGCGAGCAGGAGGGCTTGGACGAGAAGAGCCTTGGTGTCTTCCGTGACTTTCTTAGTTCGCTCGACTTTGGCGACACGCCGAACGAGGATTGAGGGTTGGTGCTCGGCCCATCGTGAGATGCGAGGCGTTCGGGCCGATAGATAGATGAGGGATATGTCCTTACCTGACAAGACGGTACCCAACAATATCGAAGCGGAAGAGGCTGTGCTCGGGGCGTTGATGATCGACCCCGAGGCGATCTACCGAGTGCTTCCTTTCCTGCAGATCGAAGACTTCTACCTCCAGAAGCATCGCTGGATCTATGAAGCGATGATCCGCATTCACGAGCGGCGCGATCCGATTGACTTTCTGACGCTGACGACGGAGTTGGAGCAACAGGATCGCTTGGATGCCGCCGGCAGCGACGCCTACATCTCTCAGTTGATCACCGCGGTGCCCTCCGCGATCAGCGTGGAGTCGTATGGCCGGTTGGTGGAGCAGGCTGCTGTGCGCCGCCGCCTCCTGGATGCGGCGAGCGACATCGCGCGCTTCGCCTATGATGAGTCCCTGCCGGTGGATCGCGTCGTGGATCATTCGGAGAAGGCGCTTTTTGGCGTCTCGCAGAAGCGATTGACGCGTGACCTCCAGCCGATCCAGGAGATCGTGCCGCGCTACTACGATCACATTGAAAACCTCTATGCGCACCGCGGTGAGATCATGGGCGTGCCCTCCGGCTTTCGTGATCTGGATCGTATCTTAGGTGGGTTTCAGCGCTCCGATCTGCTGATCTGCGCTGCCCGTCCCGGTGTGGGCAAGACATCGCTGATGCTGACCTTTGCCCTCCATGCCGCCGAGCAGCGTAAGGTGGTAGCGTTCTTCAGCTTGGAGATGTCGGCGGAACAGCTGGTACAGCGTCTGGTCGCGCAGGTCAGCGGCATCGATGCCCAGCGCCTGCGCCTGGGGCAGCTCAAGGATGAGGAGTGGCCTGCATTTGCCGAGGCGATCGGTCACCTCTCGGAGCTTCCGATCTATATCGACGATACGCCGGCGATCACCGTGCTGCAGCTGCGCACGAAGTGCCGTCGGCTCTCGTCCGAGCGCGGCCTCGACGTCATCTTCCTCGACTACCTGCAGTTGATGGATTCGGACATTCGCTCCGACAATCGTGTCCAGGAGGTGTCGTTTATCTCGCGTTCGCTCAAGGGCCTGGCACGCGAAGTCGACGTGCCCTTGATGACCGGTTCGCAGCTCTCGCGTGCTGTCGAGCAGCGCCAGGACAAGCACCCTGTTCTCTCCGATCTGAGGGAATCCGGGTCGCTCGAGCAGGATGCGGATATTGTGATGTTCATCTACCGCGACGAGCTGTACAACGAGAACACCGAGAATCCTAACGTGGCCGACGTAATGATCGCGAAACATCGCAGTGGCCCGACCGGGACCGTCCAGCTCTACTTCAACAAGCGGTTGACGCAGTTTGCCGATGTCTACACGCAGGTGGCCCCCGAGGATTATGCGCGGCGGACCGCCGATGAGGTGCTGCCTCCGGCATTGGGAATCTGATTGAGGACCCGCGCCTGCACAGGCCTGGAGAGCATCGACGTGAACCCAAAACCCGAGTACCGTTTCACCGGTTTTCCCGAGGGCCCCGTGCCCACGGTGACCTTGCCGGTATCGCTTTTTGCCGAACTCCTGCCCCATCTTGAGGACCTCGATGAGGTCAAGGTTGTGTTACACGTTCTCTGGCGCCTGGCCGGCATGCGCTCTGAGGGCGCGCCCTGGATCACGGAGCAAGAGCTTCTGGGCGACCCCGTATTGCGCATCGCTTTGCCCGGACAGGCGATGGTGTCGCGATTACAGGCGGCGTTGACTAAGGCTGTCGATCATAAGATTCTCCTGGCCGCCCAGTGGGAGGATGCCGGAGGAGCGGTGGAGGTGCGTTACTTCGCCAACAGCCCTCAGGGACGCTCGTCGGTCGCAGCACTGGGTCGGGGCGCCAGCCCTGCGCGCGCCGCGGTGGTGGAGCGTCCCAACATTTTCGCGTTGTATGAACAGAATATCGGTCCGCTGACGGCGCTGCTGAGCGAGGAGTTGATGGAGGCCGAGAGGACCTATCCGCTGCAGTGGATTGAGGACGCATTCCGCGAGGCGGTACGGCTGAATAAGCGTAACTGGAAGTATGTCCTTGCCATCCTTGAGAATTGGCAGAGTGAAGGAAGAGATGGAATCGATCGACAACCTGACCGAGAGACTGGCAGGCGAGATCGCGAAGCGGAGACGCGACGCTACCTCGAAGACGCCTACGACCGGCTCATCAAGCACTGAGGGGGACGCGGCGAGCGGCGTTGGTGATCCCGACTGCGAGATCTGCCACGGCATCGGCTACATCCGCCTGGACCTGCCCGTGGGGCACCCTAACTTCGGCAAGCTCTTTCCCTGTACGTGCCGTATGGAGGAGATCCAGGCGCGGCGTAGTGAGACGCTGCGCTTTGTCGGCAATCTCGAGACGCTCGAGCGCTTTACCTTCGATACGTTCTCTCCCGATGGACATGGCCTTTCGACCGAGCGCCAGAGAAACCTGCGCCAGGCGTACCAGGTTGCCGTCACCTATGCTCGTCATCTCGATGGTTGGCTGCTGTTGATGGGAGGCTACGGTTCAGGCAAGACACACCTGGCGGCAGCGATCGCCAATGAGTCCCTCGCCCGCGGCGTCGTTCCCCTCTTCGTCACGGTGCCCGACCTGCTCGACCATCTGCGCGGCGCGTATGCTCCTGGAGCGGTCCATGGCTACGGCGATCGCTTCGACCAGGTGCGGTCCGCACCGCTCCTGATCCTCGACGATCTGGGGACCGAGAACGCAACGCCCTGGGCGCTCGAGAAGCTGTTCCAGCTGCTGAACCATCGCTACATGGCGCGCCTACCGACCGTGATCACGACCAATCAAGAGCTGGATCGTATCGATCCGCGGTTGCGCTCACGGCTGGCGGACCCCGAGCTGGTCGAGATCGTGACGATCCTGGCCCCGGATTACCGGCTGGGTGGGGTCGATCGCGAGGTCTCGAATCTGAACACGCTGCCCTATTACTCGGACATGACCCTGGACAGCTTCGACCTCCGCAGGCATGAGCTGAAGAAGGAGGAGGTCCAGCATCTCTCCAACATTCTGGACGTGGCGCGTGGTTACGCGGCCGAACCCGAGGGATGGCTGGTCTTCACCGGCTCCTACGGCGTGGGCAAGACCCATATGGCGGCGGCGATTGCCAATGAGCGGGTGCGGAGGGGCTATCCGGCGCTCTTGGTCGTGGTGCCGGACCTCCTGGACTACCTGCGGGCGGCGTTCAACCCACAGACGAGTGTCTCACTGGATCGACGTTTTGAGCAGGTGCGCCGCACGCCACTGCTGGTGCTTGATGACCTGGGCACGGAGAGCGCGACCCCCTGGGCCAAGGAGAAGCTTTTTCAGTTGATCAATTACCGCTATGTGGCGAAACTGCCGACCGTCGTGACCACCGTGCTGGCGATTCACGAGCTCGATCAGAAACTCGCTATTCGCTTCTCCGACGTCTCCCGTTGTGCCATCTATGAGATCAAGGTGCCGCCCTATCTGGGAGGGGTCAGGCGAACCCCGTCCCGACCGCGGTCGGGACGGAGATAACGAGACGTCCGGGTGCGGGGGATGGGCCCGATGCGGGCCAGGGCGAGTCTCGCCGATTCCCTCTTGCATGAATAGAACTTTTGTGCTATTATAGGACAGAGTAACCAACGGAGGTGGAAGATGGCGAGTGGGCGTGAGAAGGCGCTGGAGCAGACGGTCGCGCAGATCAAGCGGCGCTTTGGCGATGGTGCCCTGATGCGGCTGGGTGACGCAACCCACCTCAACGTTGAGGTGGTCCCGACGGGGTCGTTGGCCTTGGACATCGCCCTGGGCGTGGGGGGTGTGCCCAGGGGCCGGATCACCGAGATTTATGGTCCGGAAGGGTCCGGCAAGACGACGGTCTGTCAGCACATCGTGGCAGAAGTGCAGAGGGCCGGCGGGGTCGCGGCCTTCATCGATATGGAGCACGCGCTGGATCCGCGCTACGCTGCGCAGTGCGGTGTCGACGTTGAAAGCCTCTACATCTCCCAGCCCGACACGGGTGAGCAGGCCCTGGAGATCGCGGAGGCGCTGGTGCGGAGCGGAGCGGTCGACGTGATTGTCGTGGACTCCGTCGCCGCGTTGGTGCCGCGCGCTGAGATCGAGGGAGAGATGGGCGACTCCCATCCGGGCTTGCAGGCCCGCTTGATGAGCCAAGCGCTGCGCAAGCTGTCGGGGGCGATCAAGCAGAGTAACGCCGTGATGATCTTCACCAACCAACTGCGCATGAAGATCGGTGTACTCTTCGGCTCGCCCGAGACGACAAGTGGAGGTCGGGCGCTCAAGTTCTACGCGTCGGTGCGCCTTGATGTGCGCCGGATTAAGTCGATCAAGTATCAGGGTGAGGTCGTGGGACATACGACACGCGTGCGGGTGACTAAGAACAAGGTCGCCCCGCCGTTCCGTGTGGCGGAGTTCGACATCATGTTCGGCAAGGGGATCAGTCGCGAAGGCGACCTGCTGGATGTCGGGCTGGATCTGGGGGTTGTGGATAAGCGCGGCTCCTACTACTACTTCGAGGAAGAGAACTTCGCCCAGGGCCGTGAGAATGCCAAGACCTACTTGGAGGAGCACGGCGACTTTGCCGGCAAGATCGAGACGATCATCCGTGAGAAACTGGTCACCCTTGAAGGGCTGCCGTTGGAGATCAGCACCTCTGACGATGAGGATGAGGACTACGTGGACGACGAGGCCTGAGGTTGTCCCGAGGGTAGGGGATTAGGACGCTGGGGCGGTCAACGCCCCAGCGTTTTCGTCTACATGACGACGATGTCGACCCCGAAATGGTCGAGAATGCGCCGGATCGGCGTGAAGATGGTGATGGACTCAGAACCAGCGAAGAGCAGGCCTACGGCACGGCGTTCGGTGTCGAGGATCGCCGACCCCGAGTCGCCGGGACTGCTGATCGGCCCGGTGAACACCTGATCGGTGAAGCGCGCTATTCTGCCGGCGTAGTCGACATCGACCGTCACGTCGATTTGGGTAACGACACCCTTGGTCAGGCCGGTAGTCCGTCCCATCTTCTGTACGATCTGTCCGAGGAAGGGCTCGGACGTTCCCGTCGGCACACCGATCCCCAAGATGTCGGGAATCACCCAATCCGGCTGGTCGGGCAGTGCCAGGGCTGCGTCCATCAGATTGAGGCCACTGGTCATCTTCACGGGTTCGAGGCGATGGCTGGAGCCCGTCATCCGCGCCAGGAAGTTGAGCAGGCCGGCTAGAGCTCGGGCGGTGGAGCATTCGGCCTGAGCTTCGCCGAAATCGAGGGGCACGAAATCGATCAGCGCCGCGAGCTTATCATTGGGAGTCCCGCCGTCGGAGGCGCCGGGCTGATAGATGGGGTCGCCCACGTACGCGGCATTGCTGTTGGCCAGCACGTGATTGTTGCTCAGGATATAGAGGGTCCCGTCGCGCTGTACCAGGATTCCGAAGGTCCCTGCCGTGATATCGCGGTGTCCGATCGAGCAGCCAGGTTGGGCCGGTCGGCGACGCGCACGTGGGTCCTCAACGGCCATCGCTCTGATGCGTCCGGTCTCCACAACATCGGTGACCAATCCGCCGTACGCGCGTGGGATGAGGTCCTCCGGGTCGAGTTCGGTTGCCGGTACCTTGTGCGTCACGGAGACGACCAGGCTGAGTTCATCGGTCAGTCGTCCCTGTGAGACCTTGAAGCCCAGTCCGCACGCGACCACGTTCCTGAGGCCAAAGAACTGACCCACGGCCTGGCGAACGACCTCGCGTGCGCTCTGCAGAATGCTGTACTCCACGTCGGCAGGATAGTCTCCCCTCTCAACCATACGATCTCCCTTCACTGCGATGACGGCAGAGCACGGGGGTGCCCGATTTCCTCAACCCACACGGTGACGCCATCCAAACTCTGGGGTATCAGGTCCTTCGGCGATAGCTCGCTGGCACGGACCTTGTGGGTGACGCTGACGATGATGCCCGGACCACCGCGCGGCGCTCCCGCGCGCATGGGAATGCCGATGCCCACGGCAACCACGTTGGCCTTAGCGAGTAGCTCGGCTTCATAGCGCGCCTTGACCTCGCGCAAGATGTCCGGACCGGGTGCTTTCTCGCTCATCTCGCCTCCCGCAGTGCATCCCACATCGACCCTGCTCCGATGCCCAGCAGGCCCGCCGTGCAGAGCCAGAACCCCCATCCCGGTATGACCGTTGCCGCGTGCAATCGGCTGAGCGCAGGCAGCAGGCGCACCAGGGTGGCGACCGCGGGCAGTAGCGCTAGTTCGGCGCCTGCCATCAACCACCACGCTCGTTGACCTTCGAGGCGGGGGCCATACCCCGCTACGATCAGACAGCAGAGGATGG
>CAZYYC010000036.1:0-13136 GCA_964650935.1 uncultured Anaerolineales bacterium | reverse complement strand
CGTTGACCTTCGAGGCGGGGGCCATACCCCGCTACGATCAGACAGCAGAGGATGGTGCCGATACCCCACCAGAAGGGGACGCGCCAGCCGGGCGTGCGCCAGGCGTCGAGGATCTGGGGATAAGGGGGCAGCGTCATCGAGGCTAGGAGGCAGCCCAGCAGGGCCACGCCATAACGCTCCCAGGCCGACCGGCGCGTTGCCAAGAACGGCGGCATCAACGCGAGTCCCAGCAGGGGCAGCTGGAGCATCTGCAGGTTCACCGTGAGTGTGCCGTTCTCTATCTCAGGCAATAGTCGCACGATGGCGTAGAGGTCGTAGGCATTCCAGGCCAGCGCCGCGCTCGCCGGCGGACGCATCATCCATGGCGCGAAGTAGCCGACCAAGGCCGCCCCCCAGAGGAGCAGGAGACCCAGAGTGTGGCGGCTCTCTGTTCCTGGTCTGATTGCCGGCTGGGACTTGCGTTGTTGGCTCATGGTGCGGTGAGGACGAAGTTGTCGAAAGCGACGACGGCGATCTCGCCGCGCGGCACGGCATCGGCAAAAAGCCCTACCCCGTCGCCTTCCAGTGGCGTGGTATCGCGAAACGTGATCAGTCGCTCATCGTTTACCCAGAGGGTCAACGTCGGCCCATCACAGCGGGCTCGGAGGCGGTTTTCGGCCCTTCCCAGACGGATGTGTTCGCTGTACTCCGGACCTGCGAGCGCCCGGGTCTCGCCATCCGTCGCGCGCAGCAGGAGGTAGTAGCCGTCGGCGCTGATAGCTAGCAGGTAATAGGTCTCCTCATCGGTCAGGCGGCAGAGAACGCCCATCCAGTTGTCGGCGGTCCCCTGGACGTGCCGTATGTCGACATCGATGACGACGTCGGCGTGATCATAGCCGATGAGTGGTGTATAGACCGCCGTGCCTTTGCCGCGATCTTCCAGGAAGAGCTCGCCGGCAAGCGCATAGACGGCCGCGGTCTCGGTCTCATAGCGAGCCCAACCGGGGTTGGGATGGGTGAAGTCGTCGGCGACGATATAGGATTCAGGCAGCTCCATCGGCGGGCTCGCGGGGGCGATCGGCGCGCAACCGGCGCAGATCGCGAGCAGCCCTAGCAGGTAGACCAGCCTCCGGGCCATCATCATGCTGCGGCTCCGATCGGAGGTCGCGCCGTCAGCGGCGACCTGACCGGAAGCTTGATCGAGATGCTGGTGCCGTGTCCCTCGCCCCGGCTCTCCGCCCAGACCTCTCCGTGGTGGGCCTGCACCACCTCCTTCACCACGGACAGGCCAATACCCATGCCGCCGTAGCGCCGGGTGGACTCGCCGTGGATCTGATAGAAGCGGTCGAAGATGCGGTCGAGTTCGCTGGGGGCGATGCCGATGCCTTGGTCCTCGATGCGAAACCAGACGGCACCGTCGTCGGCGAAGCTCTCGAAGCGGATCTCACTGCCCTCGGGGCTGAACTTGACGGCGTTGTCGAGCACGTGGTTAAGCGCTCTCAATAAGCCCTGTGCGTCGAGCTCGATCTCCGGCAGCGTTTCCGAGATCTCGACCCTGATGGTGAGGTCACGCCGGAGCGCCTGTTGCCATATCGCGCGGACGGCTGCCTCGCAGATCGGCTGCACGGGCTGAGATGAGAGATGGAGCTTCCCGATTTCCATATCGCCGAGGGTGGTGATCGACTCGACCAAGCGCACCAGGTTGTTGGTGTGCGTTTGGATGGCTTCGATGGCTTGATTCAGCAGCGGATCGTGCTGCTCGCCCAGGGTGCCGGACACGATCAGGTCAACATAGCCCTTGACGATCGCTAGAGGTGTGCGCAGCTCGTGGGAGACGTTCTGGATGAACTGGCGCTTGAGTTCGTCGAAGCGCTGCAGTTGCGCGACGGCTTCCTCGGCCTGGCGCAGGCGCAGACGTAGTTGCTGGGTGAGGATGGCCTTATCCATCGCGATGGTCGCCTGGCTTGCGAGCATCGCGGCGATGTGGATCTCTTCCTCCTGCCAGTCTCGGGTCTGCGTGTCGAACAGACCCAGCAAGCCGACCAGCTTCCCCTTGAGCCACAAGGGAATCACCAGCGCTGCTTGGATCTTCTCCTGTCGCATCCAAGCTTGAAAGTGGCTGGACATATCGGCGACATCGCTGATAGCGAGATGCCAGTTGGGTCCCTTTCTCTCGTACCAGCGGCTGTCACGGGTCCAGTTCGTGCGGAGGAGCTCCGTGATCTGTTCACGGTGCTCGATGCCATGGGTGTGAATAAGTTCGGGTCGATGGGTGTAGGGGGCCAGGACGCTGATCCCGCTGGGCAGCTGCAGCAGGCGGAGCGCGTGCCCCAGGGCGGTCTTGATCACGAGGTGGGGCGAATCCGACATCGCTAGGATTTGCTGATCGATGTTCGCGAGCGCCTTCAGTTGATCGCGCTCGTGGGTGAGCGTGGTCAGGTTGCGGTCGAGCGCCTCAAGCGGGTCGGGTCGCTGTGCTGCTGCGGACTGCACCAGGCGATGGAGCAGGGCAGGGAACGAGGAGAGCTCGGCTGTCTCAGGTGTAAGGCAGACAACGTCGTGGTTCCGAGTCAGCGAGGCTAGATCGTCGTGCCCATCCGCTCGCAGCAGGAGCACGGTTGGCCCTGACCACCCTGAGGCGGCAAGTGTGGCGCACCAGTCGGCGGCGCTTGAGTGGTGGGGCATCATCACAACATCCGGCACCCCTTGCCGTGCAACGCCACACGCTGCTTCTCCATCGAAGGCCGTGGCGATGGAGAGCTCGGGATGGCGATGCAGCGCGGCTAGGATAGAGGCCGACGCTTCATCGGGTGGGCTGACATAGAGTAGCTTCATAGTCTCGTTGGCGATGCTCGATATGAACCTAGGGGCTATTCTAGCATGGAATTCTGGAGGAACGAAAACTCAGGCATGTAGACGGGCCGAAAAGGGCGTTAGCCGGCACGGTGACCGTTCCGTCGACCCTTGTCAAAAACCGGGTCTGTGGTAAGATTCGGCGTGTGAGCGACGGCTTGGAACGCTGGCCCGCTAGCTCAATTGGCAGAGCAGGGGTCTCTTAAACCCTTGGTTGGAGGTTCGAGTCCTCCGCGGGTCATCAACAGGCAGGACAAAGGGGCGCCAAATCCTTGGCGCCCCTTTATGCTATACCACGAGCTATGCTTCCCGGTAAGCGCGTTGCGCGATCTGACATACACTTGTCCTCTTTTCGGATCCGCATACAATGGCGGGGTCGTATGGCTATTTCCGATGCTCAATGGAGGTCCTATGCCTAGTTCCGCACCGCGAGAGGCATCCCACAACACGCGAGATGTAGAATCATCGCCTACTGTTTTCGTCTCCGGCTGCTTCGACCTGCTCCACAGCGGTCATATCGCTTTTCTCGAGCAGGCTGCTGCCTATGGCGATGTGCTGGTGGCCCTAGGCTCTGACGCAACGTGCTACGCACTAAAGGGACATCCGCCGGTCATCCCTGAGGATGAGCGCCTCTACATGCTGAGCGCCATCTCCTACGTGAGTGACGTCTTCATCTCCGAAGGCGCCGGCATCCTCGACTTCGAGCGTGAGTTGCGCGAGCGTAGGCCCGACCGCTTCGTGGTCACCGACGACGCGAATCTCCCGGCGAAGCGCCGCCTTTGTGAGGAGCTCGGTGTCGAGTACATCGTGATCAAGCGCGAGCCCCATAGCGGGTTGACCAGCCGCAGTTCGACCGCGATGCGGGCTATCGACCGGATGCCCTATCGCATCGACCTCTGCGGGGGCTGGCTCGATCAGCCCTATGTCTCCCAACACCATCCCGGCGCGGTCATCACGCTCTCGATCGAGCCTACGGTGGCGTTCAACGAACGCAGCGGTATGGCGACCAGTACACGCAACCGGGCCCTGGATCTCTGGGGATGCCGGCTGCCGCCGGGCGATCCTGAGAAGCTTGCCCAGATTCTCTTCAGCTACGATAATCCCCCGGGCACGCAGACAGTGTCCGGTTCACAGGATGCCATCGGCATTGTGATGCCGGCGCTGAACTACGCCTACTATGAGGGGGAGTATTGGCCGACGCGCATCGAGTCGTGCGACGACGACCGGGCGCTGCAGTTCGTAGAACGGGCCCTGACCTTGATACCGCTGGGCCCTCGTGGCCCCGAGTACGATGTGCTTTCGGATACGCGCATCGATCGTGATGGCGCCAAGGCCCTGGCGGATGCCGCTGACGACTGTTGGCAGGCGCTCTTGGCTCTCGACTTACCTGCCTTTGGGGCTGCCATGCGCGCCGGCTTCGAGGCGCAGATTGCCATGTTTCCCCATATGATGAACGATGCACTTGCAGCGCTCATCGAGACCCACCGTGACCACGCGCTTGGCTGGAAGGTCTCGGGTGCCGGTGGCGGCGGATATCTGATCCTCGTTGCCGAAGGCCCGATTGACGGTGGTTTCCAGATTGTCGCCCGTCGGGCGATGGCGCCTTGACCGCTACGCCTTGAAAAGGAGTTCTCATCGATGACCGTTTCTTACCTGCGCTATGATCTCGACCGTGGTTACGTTCACAACTGGCTCGTGGCCGGCCCGCAGCGGATCTCGCCGGATAGGCGCGATGTCGATGCCGGCAAGGGCGAAACCGCGACATCCGACGTGACCGCCACGGGCTTGACAGAGACGCCGGCCGAGTGGTCTCGGTTTGCCCGCCATCGGGTGACGATCGGCGACTATGAGGGGGCTTGGATCTACCGGCGCACTCAGGAGGACCATTTCGTGGATTTGAGCGAGGTCGTGGTCGTTCCTCAGCTTCTGCGGGCCTGGGCCTATACCGAGATAGAGGTGCCGCAGGCGCAGCAGGTGACGCTGTCTCTCACGACCTATGGTGCTGCCGATGTTTGGGTCAACGATGAGCACGTAGCCCATCAGGCTCTCCTCGAGTCCGGCGCCGAGCAGGTATCTTTCGATGTTCCGTTCGCTGCCGGGCGCAACGCGATTTTGGTCCGCTTCGAGCGCCCGGCACTGGGGGCATGCACTTTGGCCTTTGCTCTGCGCGTGGCGTCCGTGGATGCCAAGCAAGAGAGTTCACCTCTCAAGGGTGCCGCGGTGGTGATTCCATCGACAATCGTGCCGACCCGGCGACGTCGAGAACTCGAGCGCACGCTGTCAGCCGCCCGTATGCGGCAGGCCGTCTTTGAGAAAACGGATCCGATCGACCTCGATTTCGACCCGGTGATGGGTCGCTGGGCCAGGGGGTTCGCGATCGAGTTGCGGGCTCCTGATGGACAGGTGTGGGCCGAGGCCGAGGTAGGCGATCGACCGAACGAGGATAACCCTGCGACGCTGGGGCCGGCTTACCAGTACCCGGATCGGTTCTATCATGCCGTCCTGGGGCCGACCAAAGAGGAGTACGTCAACGAGCAGATGTGGGCGACATGCGAGTTGCCATTCTGGGCATTGGATAACAATCAATACTCGGATGTTGCCTATGGAGAGCTGGTTGAGCGACGCTCTGAAGCGCTCAAACAGGCGGCTCGTTACCCTGATGATGTCTTCGCCGAGATGGCGAAGATGGCGGTCAGCTGGTGGTCGGTGGTCGAGCAGCCGGTTTTGCTGCGCGCGATTGAACGCGTCAAGGCGCGTGAGATCGGGAGCGCACGCCTGCTCCTAGGGCTGCTGGGGATTCTGATCCGCTTCTCCGAGATGCCCGAGTTCCCTGATGCTGTGCGAACCCCGCTGGAGGAGGCGATCCTCGGCTTCGGGTATGAGGGTATGATAGCTGCGAACTGCGGTGACGCGGGGCGCGGTGGCGAGTCAGAGGAACTGCTTATGGCCACGTGCGCGATCCTGGCGGGACAGCGCTTCGCTGATCGTGCCTTCTCAGGGTCCGGCAAACCGGGGACGTGGTATCGCGAGCAGGGGGAGGAGCTGGCGGCGGCGTGGTTGCGCCGGCACGCGGCGGGAGGCTTCGCGGCGTGGGACTCCGGCCGTGTCTTTGCTGAGGTGATCGCGGCCCTGATCCACCTAGTGGAGTTCGCCGAGAGCCAGGAACTCTTCGAGATAGCGACCGCCATGTTGGATAAGATGCTCTTCAGCATCGCGCACAATTCCTTCAGGGGAGTCTTCGGGTCGACCCGTGGTGTCGCCGAAGTTCCCGATCTGCTGCATGGCATGTTGGAGCCTACGTCCGGTATCAGCCGGCTGATGTGGGGTATGGGGTCCTTCAACAGTCGAACGATCGGTTATGTCAGCCTGGCGTGTGCCGATAGCTACGGATTTCCCCTGCTGATTCAGGACATCGCCGGTGACCTTCCGGATGCGGTATGGAGTCGTGAGCGGCACGCCCCTGATCCGCAGGCCGATGGTGTTGACAAGGTGATGTATCGTACGCCTGACTACATGTTGAGTTCTGCCCAAGATTATCGATCCGGGGAACCCGGAACGCTTGAGCATATCTGGCAGGCCACGTTGGGTCGTGCGGCCGTCGTCTTCACCCATCATCCGGTCTGTTCATCGATGGATGATGCGCGGGTGCCCAACTATTGGCGCGGCAATGGCGTGCTTCCGCGGGTCGCTCAATGGCAGGACCTCCTGATCGCTATCTACGCGTTACCCGAGGATGACTGGATGGGATTCACCCATGCCTATTTCCCCACGTATGCCTTCGACGCATATGCGCTCCGCGACGGTTGGGCCTTTGCGCAGAAGGACGAGGGCTACCTTGCCCTGACAGCGGCCCAAGGGATCGAGCTCCTGGAGACCGGCCCCCATGCGTGGCGTGAAGTGCGCTCGCAGGGACACCGCAATATCTGGCTCTGCCATATGGGACGGGCAGCACAGGATGGCACGTTTGAGGAGTTCCAGGAGGCCATCCTGAGTCGATCGCCGCGTTTCGGGGATCTGTCGGTGAGCATCACCACCTTGCGTGGAGATGAGCTGAGCTTCGGCTGGGAGGGCGGCTTGGTGCTGAACGGTGAGGAGGAGGCAATCGGCGGTGTCAACCACTATGACAGCCCCTACGGTTTCGCCGAGATGCCGGCTCAGGAGATGTTCATCAAGTTGGGCGAGAGGGCCCTGCGTCTCCACTTGAGCTAGATGGGCTTGCCTTGATGGGGTTATTGATGTATCATTGTGTCCGTTCTTGGGGGCCTTGCTGTGGGTCGGGTTGTTATGTTGTTCAGTGAAGTTGACATGATGAAGTGACCTGTGCTATACTGTACCACGTCCGGGCCGGGAATAGCCAAGGATTCCTGAGTTTGTAGGTGCCGGCTCTTCTACTAACCGAAACCGTGGATCGATGACGACATCCAACAACAAAGCGCGCAAGGCGCTATCCGTGGTGTTTGTTTACATTCTGTGGCTTGCCTCTGCCGCGCTATCACTCTGGCTCTTGCTGCAAATGCGGCTGTTGTTTCTAGTCGAGCTGCCGCTGCGTTCATCGCGTATCAATCCGTGGGTGTTCAGCGCACTTGATAAGTTCGGTTTCTTCTTTCTTGGGGCCGTCTGGTTGGTGTTCCTGATTGTCTCTGAGGAGTACTTTCGGCGACTGGCTGGTCGCAAGATACCCTATCGCGCCATTCTGCGTGTCTTCGCCATCGAGGGCCTGCTCCTGGGCATCGTCTACCTGTGGCGCTTCTTGTTGTAGGCTCGGACACTCGCCCGAGTGGTGTTGGGTGGGACTGCCGTCTTTTTCTGCGGCGGACTATGGTAACGATGTCATCGCGAGGAGGTGGGGGATAGACAAGATGCAGAGGCGTGAGGGCACGCAAATGTCCGTTGATCTAGGTAACACTATGAGTAGGTACTCTCGGGGAGGAGATGAAGCATGACCGAGCGACGCAAAATCACACGACGTGAGTTTCTGTATGTATCGGCATTGGCAACCGCGGGTGCGGTTGCGACAGCCTGTGGCGCTCCCACGACTGAGCCGGTGGTCGACGTTGAAGAGCCGGAAGTAGCGGCCCCAGAGCCCACGACGGCACCGGCAACCACAGGTTCGAAGTTCAAGGAAGCGCCGGAACTGGCTGCGCTGGTGGCGTCCGGCGATCTGCCGCCGGTGGACGAGCGGCTGCCGCTGGAGCCCTTCGTGGTCGGCCCGGGCAGCCGGATTGTCGAGGAGGATCTCGACTGGGAGGTGGGGCGCTACAGTGAGGGTCCCGATGAGGTCTTGCGTACGGTGACCCAGCAGGCCGATTGGTCCTATCCCTGTCAGCACAGCACCTATGAGTGGCTGCTGAACACGCCGGTCCACCATGTCGGTCCCATCACCGGGGGTATCTGCAGCTCGTGGAGCGTCAATGACGATCTCACCGAGTATGTTCTCACCCTGCGCAAGGGCCTGAAGTGGTCCGACGGTGTGCCCGTTACGACGGAAGACGTGAGCTTCGCCTGGGAAGACTTCATGCTCAACCCTGAGTTGACCGCGACGATGGGGCGCAACTTCCGTGACGCTGCTCGAACCGACGGCGATCCCCTGACGCTGGAGATCGTGGACGACTTCACCTTCAAGCTGACCTTCAAGCGCTCGAACGGGCGTATGCTGAAGCAGCTCGGCATGGGAACCCTGTGGGGCAACTACGGCAACTTCCTCAAGCCCAAGCACTACATGTCGCAGTTCCACAAGGACTACGCCGATCCCGCTGCGCTCAGCGCGCTACTGGCGGATGAGGGGATGAGTGACGATGAATGGTATCGACTCTTCCTCAATAAGGATGTCGGTGGCGGTGGTACCTGTGCCGTGCGCATGATCGACAGCCCGGTCCTGAACCCCTACTGCGTGATGCCGCGCCCTGATGACCTGCTGATCCTGGAGCGCAACCCCTACTACTGGCGCGTCGACACTGAGGGCCAGCAGCTCCCCTACGTCGGCAGGACCGAGAGCGTGGTCGTCGCCAGTGTGGACAACATCCCCGCCACGATCGTGGACGGCAAGATCAACTGGTGTCGCGAGATCCTCAACCACACTGACGTTTCGCTCTACAAGGAGCACGAGGCCAACAACCCCTACATGGTCTACCTCGACCTGGTCTATCACAACGCGCCGGTCGCGCTCTTCCTTAACTACAACAACCCCGATCCGGTGTGGCAAGAGGTTGTTCAGCAGAAGGAGTTCCGCTACGGTCTGGCCGCGGCGATCAACTTCGCCGAGATCCTCGAGGTGATGTACCTGGGTATGGGTGGGGCGGTCCCGTGGCTGCCAGGCGTCTATGATCCCGAGCTGGCTGACGACTACTTCAACCAGTGTGGGCTGGATCAGCGCGATGCCGACGGTTGGCGCATCGGCCCCGACGGTAACCGCTTCGAGTTCACCTTCGATATCCGGATCGACCCCCTGTGGGTCAAGCCTGCCGAGGTCATCAAGAGCCACCTGGAAGAGGTCGGCATCTACGTGCCGATGAAGTCGATGGAGGGCACGCTGTGGAGCGCCATGCGCGACGCCAACGAGCTCAAGGGAACGATCGACTGGCTGGATGACTGCAACTGGCCCTTCCTCACTCAGGACTATATGCCCGACAGCCGCATCCAGTGGGCGCAGCTGTGGCACCGCTACAAGACGACCGACGGCGCCGAGGGTGAGGCCCCGCCGGCGTGGATGGAGGAGCTCTACGAGATCGACGCCGAGCTGGCCTCTGTGAACCCGAACACCGATCAAGGTCAGGCCGCTCAGGCGAAGATGTGGGCCTGGTATGAGGAGTACATCCCAATGCTGCCGTTGGCCCGTGACGTGGCCGACCCCTGTATCGTGCCGAAGAACCTCGGCAACCTAGCGCACTCGGGCCGCTCGTCGGCGGTCTGGTTCTCACAGGAGCAGGTGTTCTTCAAGAAGTAGCCTTCACGCTCGCAGGTTAGTCTGAAGGGGTTCAACCAGATACGGTGCGCCGTATCTGCCGGCTAATGAACGGCCCTAGGTGTTGTCTTGTCGAGACACACCGCTCGATGAGGTGATACCTAGGGCTGGGTTGGTGCGATAGGATGAATCTGCCCCGTGGGGAGACGTCTCCATAGCGCTGATGAATGCTGGTTCGTCCGGGGGCGTGAGAAGGGAGGACGTGTCGAATGGTTGCCTATATCGCTCGCCGCGTTGCGATTATGATCCCGATGTTAGTGCTGTTGTCGATTATCGCCTTTGTGATCATCCAACTGCCGCCAGGTGACTACCTGACGACTTACATCAATGCCAGGATCGCCGCAGGCGAGGTGTTCAACGAGGCGGAGATCGATCGACTCAGGGCACAGTACGGTCTCGATCAGTCGGTCTACGTTCAGTACTACAAGTGGATGTCGAACATCCTGCTGCGGGGTCAGTTCGGTCAGTCGTTCTTCTGGGGACGACCGGTCAATGAGTTGCTCTCCGAGCGGCTGCCCCTGACATTGGCGGTCTCCTTCTCGAGTCTCCTTGTCGTCTATATCCTGGCGATACCTATCGCCATTGTCTCCGCTATCTACAAGTACTCCTGGTTTGACGTCCTGGCAACGACCTTCGGCTTTGTCGGCCTCGCCACGCCGGACTTCCTGATCGCGCTGGTGGTCTCCTGGCTCTTCTTTATGCTCAGCGGAAGGATGGTCACCAGCCTCTTCTCGCTGCCCTTCCGCGATGCGCCTTGGTCGTTTGCCAAGTTCCTGGACTTGGTGTCGAATGCTTGGCTGCCGGTGCTGATCATCGGTCTCTCCGGCACGGCGGGTCTCATCCGCACGCTGCGGGCCACCCTGCTTGACGAGCTCTCCAGGCCCTACGTGGTGACGGCACGCTCCAAGGGACTCACCGAAACCCGGCTGCTCTTCAAGTATCCGGTGCGCATCGCGATGAACCCCGTCTTCAGCACGATCGGCTGGCTTCTGCCCGGTCTGATCAACGGCGGCGTCATCGTCGGCATCGTGCTCAACCTGCAGATGATCGGTCCGGTGCTGATGCAGGCGACTCTGACGCAGGATATGTATCTGGCGGGTAGCATCGTTTTGATCTTGGGGGTACTTACGGTGATCGGGACGTTGATCTCCGATATCCTGCTGGCGTGGTTGGACCCGCGGATTCGCTACGGGGCAGGGGGGTAGAGACCTATGACAGAGACACCCACTTATATTTCGGATGACCTAGAGGATGTACCCGGCGCGCGCGCCGGCGAGGCGGGCGAGACCTTCTACACCGCGTCGCAATGGCAGCTGATGTGGTGGAAGTTTCGCAAGCATCGCGCCGCCTTGGTCGCGATTATCGTGCTGGGCCTGCTCTACGGCATCGCCGTCTTTGCCGATCTGCTGGCTCCCTATCAAACGAACGAGCGCTTCGGCACCTGGGAGATGGCGCCTCCGGCGCGGATCCATGTCCGCGACGAGTCCGGTCAATGGGTCGGCCCTTTCGTCTATCGGTTGCATCGTGAGTTGGACCCGGAGACCTTTCGGGTAGGATTTGTCGAGGATACCTCGGAGATCCTGCCGTTGCGCTTCTTCATCCCGGCGGAGCCCCGCAAGGCGTTAAGCATCTTCACCATGAACTGGCGTCTCCTGGGGACGGAGGACGGTCAGCCTGTCTTTATCTTCGGGTCCGATAGTCTGGGGCGTGATCTCTTCTCACGTACGCTCTACGGTTCCCGTGTTTCCATGTTCATCGGCTTCGGCGGCGTGATCCTGACCTTTGTGCTTGGCGTGACCCTCGGTGGCATCGCGGGTTACCTGGGGGGCGTCGTCGATGAGGTCATTATGCGCTTGGTCGACTTTATGGTCGCGACGCCGACGATTCCCCTATGGATGGGGCTGGCGGCGGCGATCCCACGCGATTGGACGGTGCTGCAGACCTACTTCGCCATCACCTTGATCCTCTCAGTCCTTGGCTGGGGGGGGCTGGCGCGGGCCGTGCGGGGCAAGCTGCTCTCGCTGCGCGAGGAGGACTACGTGATGGCGGCCCAAGTCTATGGGGCCTCGACATCGCGGCTCATCCTGCGGTACATGCTTCCGAACTTCATGAGCTATCTACTGGTCAACATCACGCTGGCTGTCCCCTATACGATCCTGGGGGAGACCTCGCTGAGCTTCCTGGGTCTGGGGATCCAACCCCCCGCCGTAAGCTGGGGGACGCTGTTGCGCGATGCTCAGCAGCTGACGGTTGTAGCTCAGAGGCCCTGGCAGTTGATCCCGGGGATCTTTGTGGTGGTCACGGTGCTGATGTTCAATTTCATCGGCGATGGGCTACGCGATGCGGCTGATCCCTACTCGCGACTGTGAACCTATACTAACGTGCCTTCAGTGTGACGGTCATCCCGAAGGAGTCAGTCATGGATCAAGAGACCTATCTAAAGCAGATCGCCGAGACACGGCCTGAGCGCATCGAATGGTGGCAGGACGCGCGCTTCGGTATGTTCATCCACTGGGGGCTCTACGCCCAACTGGGGCGTCACGAGTGGGTTATGAACCGCGAACGTATCCCGGTCGCAGAGTACGAGAAGTTGGCCGCGACATGGCATCCTAAAGAGCGTCCCGCTCGCGAGTGGGCCGCGCTGGCCAAGCAGGCGGGCATGAAGTATATGGTGATGACGACCAAGCATCACGAGGGCTTCTGCTTGTGGGACACGCTACAGACCGACTATAATGCCGTCAAGCGTGGACCCGGGCGGGATCTCGTGCAGGAGTTCGTCGACGCGTGCCGTGAGTTCGACCTCAAGATCGGCTTCTACTACTCGCTGATGGATTGGCACCATCCCGACGGCGCTGCGTGTGCCACGGATGAGGCGGCGCGCCGCCGCTTCCTCGACTTCACGCAGGGCTGTGTACGTGAGTTGATGAGCAACTACGGCAAGATCGATATCCTTTGGTACGATGTCTCGTGGCCGCTGCCCGACGCTGAGGCCTGGGAGAGCGTCAAGATGAACACGATGGCCCGCGCGCTGCAGCCCCACATCCTGATCAACAATCGTTCCAAGTTGGACGAGGACTTCGGCACTCCAGAGGAGCATGTGACAGCGGCTGAAGAGGGTCGGGCCTGGGAGGCCTGCATGACCTTCAACGGGGCCTGGGGCTATATGCCGATCTCACAGGACTGGCGATCGGCACGTGAGGTGCTTGATATGTTGCAGACGGCTGCGGCGGGTCAGGGTAATCTGCTCCTCAACATCGGCCCGACGCCCGACGGTTCGGTCCCGCCTGAGGCAACCGAACGGCTCACTGCTGTCGGTGAGTGGATCGCTCGCAACGGCGATGCC
>CAZYYC010000035.1:0-24397 GCA_964650935.1 uncultured Anaerolineales bacterium | reverse complement strand
GTCTTGCCGACTCCGGACTTGCCCAGCAGGACGGAGATGCGGCCCTGGAGTTCTGAACGCATCTCCTCGATGCCCAAGTTGCTCACGGTGCTCGTGAGATGAACCGGATAACCCAGCCCCTCGTAGAGCTCGATGACCCCATCGAGTTCGTTGACGTCAACCAGATCCGCTTTGGTGATGCAGACGCGAGCAGGCACGCCCGCTGCCTCCGCGGTTACCAGATAACGGTCCAACAGGTGCCACTTCGGCTGCGGGCGTGCAGCAGCGAAGACGGCGATCATCTGGTCAACGTTGGCAACCAGAACCTGCTCCAGAGGAATCGGGCCCGGCGCCAACCGCGATAGCCGGCTCCGCCGTTCCAGTACTTCCTTGATCATTCCCGAGCCGTCGCCGGCATCCACAAAGGCTACTTGATCCCCGACAGCGACGGGATCGACCGTCTCGATGTCCGCCACGCGTTGCACGCTGTAGTGCTCCAACGACGCCGGATTCCTGAGCGGGTAGAGCAGCCTCTTGCGCAGGAGGGTTGAGATCGAACAGGGCACCGTCTCATGGCCCACTTGCACCATGTAACGACCGCGGTCCTTCCGCACAACCATCCCCTCGATGACGATCTCATCCCCTTCAACGGCAGGCTGCTGCCGCGATGTCTGCTGTTGCGTGAGCGCGTCGTCCATCCCCGTGCTCATCCCTGATGCTCCTTGCACGTCCATTCATCTCCTTGCTGAACCAGCCTAATGCCCAAGGTGATCTCTTCGCGGAGACACCCGTATCCCAGCGACTCGTAGAGCCGCCGGGCCGGCTCATTGGCCTCTGCGACCTCCAGTCGCGCATAGTACAGCCCACGCTCCTTCAGATACTGCAGAGACCGAACTACCAGATGGCGAGCGAGGCCGCGGCGGCGCCACTCGGGGCGCACAAAGACGTACTCGCTCGCACCGACCCGCTCGACATTCTGCTGGGGATCCGGTTCATAGAGCGCTATGACGCTCCCCACCACGCGATCCCCGTCGAACGCTGTGAAGGTCGTGCCCTGTGACCACCCTGACCATCCCATGAAATGCTGGAGCCGCTCCAGCGACTTGCTCTCATTCACGAACGCAGCATCGTAGGCATCCAGATAGCGCCGCTGCTCGTCCTCCGTCTCCATCCGCCATGCTCGCACATCCACTCCTTGGGGGGCAACAACCTCAGGCAGCGGCTCGTCGAGATCGCGCTGCATCTGATAGAGCCGCTCCTCGATGTGGAAGCCCCGGGACGCCAGGTAATTGATACTCTCCGTCCCCTGCGCGAAGTACGTTGCGTAGAGCATCGCCGGTCGATCCAGTCCCATATGCACCTCACCCGCCCGTTCGATGATGCGGTCGAGCAGGGCGTCCCGCAAGCGATCCGCATCGGGACGGTCGGGATCGACCCTAATGTCCATCCACAGCATCCACACCTGCAGCTGCGGATGGATATGGCTCGGGCAGACCATCGCATGCCCCACGTGCGCGCCATCGCCATCGACGGCGCAGAGGATATTCGCGCCGCCGGCAAACGCCGGGCTATTGTAGAACCCCTCCGGCAGCAGGTCGATGTCAGGAGAGAGCTCCAGACAGCGCCGCTGCAGGTCCACCATCTTCCGTGCATCCTCAGGCCCATACCGCCTGAAGGTGATGCTCCTCACATCATGAAACATTCCCGGACTCCTTGCCCAGCAGACCTGCTGCCAGACCTTGCCTGAGCGCCCTGAGGCACTCACCACGTCCATCCTCGCGTCCTACCGTCTCAACGTCCATTGCCGTCCTGTTCATAACACGCCTCCGTTCGGGTAACAGAAAAGGCCACGTGGCCCGTGGGGCCCGTGGCTTCAGCAGCAGGCGCAGATATGCGGAGGCTCAACTGCAGAGGGAACAAAAAAGCCACAGGCCGACGTGAGCCTGTGGCGTACTAGAGGGCTAGGTCCGGCTAGTGCAGACTACCCACCAGGTACAGGCGCACGAATCGGTCGTTGACTACGACAGTGAATGCTTGGTTCATCGACATCGCACGCCTCCTTACCTGAGATAGCCCCATTCTAGCTCGAACCCCAGAGCTGTCAAATACGTTACACTGAGATCGCTACACCTCGAATCTGAACCGGCGCGCGGCGATCGCACTGAAGAGCACAGCCATCGCCAGCAAGACACCGGCCTGCGACAACACATCGAGCAGGGTGCCCTTTTCGGCCATCAGCCGATAGTAGGCCTCCACGGCGTGGGCGTGGGGCGTAAGCCGGGCGACGAAGGCCATCGGACCGCCGGAGCGCGCCAGCGGGAACTGGCTTATCGCGATGGCCCCCCCCAGCCCGGCGAGCACAAAGCCGAGGATCGTGCCCACGCTGTCGGCCTGTTTCGCGCTCTTCGCAAAGCTGGCAACCAGCATCCCCATCGAGCTGGCGACCAACCCCAGGAGGACCGTCAGCAGCACCAACGCCAGCGGCGCTTGCCCCAGAGGCATCCCGAAGACGATATGAGCCGTGCCGAAGAGCACCAGCACCTGAAGGCAGACCAGGAGCGTGTACGCCAACACTTTACCGGCAATGATGGAGGCCTTTGAGAGCGGTGCCGCGAGCAGACGCCGCAGCGTACCCACCTCCCGCTCACGCACCAGCGACTCGCCGGCGACGCCCACGACGAAGAAGACGAACATCACTGTGATGCCCGGAAACAGGTGGGCCAAATAGACCGTGATGCCGCCCTCTACCGTGGCGCCCCTGAGATCCTCGCTAACCACACGAATGGTCGGAGCGCTGCGCAGCTCATTGATGCGCGTCATCACGACACCCAGGCTCTGCGCCGCAGCCGCACGCTGGGCCTCGGGATCGGCATCGTCGAGCAGCCCGGACTCGCGCAGGACCGTGCGCACGCCGTACTGCACCTCACCCCAGAGGGTCACCTCCGCAACCGCCGTGCTCATGATACCGTTCACGATCTCCGCTCGCTGCGGATCGGCGGGGTCGAGGATCACCGTGATCTCCGTCGGCTCGTGGGCATCGATCTGCGCAGTGAAGTCCTCAGGGATCACAATCGCCGCCGTCGCCCGTCCCTCCGCCACAATGGCTTCAGCCTCCTCCGGCGTTGCCGGATCGAGGATCTCAAGGATCGAGATGCCGCGCAGCGCCTTACTGAGCTCATCGCCAAACAGGCCGGGATCTCGGTTGGCCAGGGCCACCGTCAGGAAGATGGGATTGGCCTCGCTGTCGCGAGCCATCTGCGTCTGCATCGTGCCGTACAGAGAGCCGATGAGGAGCGGCAGGAGGAAAAGAATCGCCAGAGCGCCGCGCTCGCGCAACAGCACCTGAATCTCCTTACCGGCTACGGTCAGTGTAAGGCGAATGGCGTTCATAGTCCTGCTCCTTGCGTCCACAGGCCGGCAGACGCCTAGTCGAAGTCGAAGCGCCAGAGGCCGACGGCAAAGAAGGCCGCCGTGAAGATCAGCAGCGCGACCATCTGCGGCATCACATCGGACAGGCCCGCGCCACGCACAAGTAGATCGGTGAAGGCGCTGTTGGCCCAGTAGTGCGGCACCACGCGCATGCTTGGCCCAAGGAAGCGCTCGAGAAAGAAGACGGGGATGAAGCTGCCACCCAGGACGCCCATCGCCCAAAGGATCACGGCGCTTAAGCCGCCGATCTGATTCTCCGTGCGTGCGAGCGCCGCGATTAAGATGCCCAAACTGGAAGAACAGACGGCGATCAGAATGCCCACCAACACGACGGCGAACGGCGCGTTGCCGAGACTCAGCGGCGCCTGCCCCAGCAGAGGGAGGACCAGGAGGCCGAACCCGAAGATGACGATCACCTGGATCAGCGACGCTGCGACGTTGGGCAGCATCTTTCCGACCAGAAGCTCGCCCTTGGAGACCGGCGAGGCTAGAACCCGCCGGAACGACCCCACCTTTTTCTCGTCATAGATCGAGCGCGCGGTCGCTTGGGAGGTAAGGAAGACAAAGAGCACTGAGAAGCTCGGCACGGCAAGTTGAGCTGCAGAGGCCTGTTCCTCAACGGTCACCGCGCGCATCGGCACGCGCGTGACCAGCGTGACCAGAGGACGTGTGCGCGATAGCTCAAACTGCTCGCGAGCCTGTGCCGGCCCGCGCTCTACCGCCAGCATCGTGAAGGCATCCGGAACCGTGGCCATCATCTCGCCCATCTGTCGAAGGCTGGTGAGAATCTGGCCCTCAAGGGCCATGTCCCGCGCAACCCCCTCGATCACCATACGCATCGCCTCGGTCCTCGGCACATCTGCGTCGGGCCGGCTCACGAGGCGCAACATCACCTGACGTCCGGCATCGAGGTCGGAACTGAAGCCGGCAGGGACAAAAAGCGCGCGCGCCAGCTCACCCTTGTCGAGCGCCTCCGCCGCTACCGCCCCGGCCTTGAGCTCTATTCGTACGCCGCCGGCCGCCTCGACGCCCTCGCGCAACACTTGGGCGCGCGGCCCACCGTCCTCATCGACGACCGCCAGGGGAAGCCGCGTATCGTGCGATCCACCCACCGCAGTCTGCATCGCGCCACTGAAGACCAGAATGAAGATGAGGGGCAACCCCAAGAGCTGCATGACGACGCCCTTATCCCGGAAGAGAATCACCAAGTCTTTGGCAGCGATGTGCAACGCGTTCATCTCGGCTCCCCTCAGTCGCGCAGCTTCTTGCCGGTCAGGTGCAGAAAGACGCTCTCCAGGTTGGGCTCCAGGATTTCCAGCGAGGTAAGTGCGATGTCGTGAGCGTTCAGATAGCCGATCACGGCGACAACCGCCCCTTGACTCCGCTCTGAGACGATCTTGATGACGGCGCCCGAGGGCACCGGCGTCCGCTCGCGTGCCTCTGACTCGGCATCGTCAATCGACGGCGGCGAAACGGGCGGGTCCATCCGTACAGCCTCTTTCACCAGCGGCAGGGCACCCAGGGCCTCAAGGATCGCAGGATCGGCCCGCTCGACACCCACGTGGATCACGCCACCCCCCAGCAACCCGATGAGGTTCTTGATCGTATCCAACGCCACGATGCGCCCCTCATCGATGATCGCGGCGCGGCTGCAGAGCAGCTCCACCTCCTCCATATAGTGGCTGGTGTAGATGATGCTCATCCCGCGCTCGCGGTTGAGGCGCAGCACGCTTTCGAAGATATGGTTTCGGCTCTGAGGATCGACGCCGACCGTCGGCTCGTCGAGGAAGAGGAGGCGCGGCTGATGAACGAGCCCGGCGGCGATGTTCACCCGTCGCTTCATCCCACCGGAGAAGGTCTCGATGGGTTGATCAGCGCGCTCGGTCAAGGAGACAATGCGCAGCACATCCGATACGCGCTGCTTGAGATCCCGTCCGCTCAAGCCATAGATCCGTCCGAAGAACTCGAGGTTGGCGCGGGCGCTCAAGGTAGGGTAGAGGGCTAGATCCTGGGGCACCAGGCCGTTGAGGGTCTTGGCCTGCGCCATCTGGGTGCGCACGTCATATCCCCCAATGCGGGCTGTGCCTGCGGTGGGCGGGAGAATGCCCGTGAGCATGGAGATGGTGGTGGTCTTGCCGGCCCCATTGGGACCCAGGAGGCCGAAGACCTCCCCTTCCTCCACGGAAAAGGTAACGCCCTTGACCGCTTCAAAGTCACCGAACTTCTTGACCAGACTCTCAACCTCAAGGATGGATGTCATCCGCGACCTCCTTTCCGTACGGCACTCGGCCATCGCTTCCCTTGAACCGCGAGAGGCAAGCCATCACAATCCCGCGCGCTCCAGTACGTAGAACAACAGCACGATCACCGTGCAGAGGGGGACGATGATCACCCAGTCGTTGACCTTGAGTAGCTGAGGGAAGGTGATGTCGCCGAAGTATCCCTTTCTCAGGATGCCGGTGCTCAGTCGGGGATAGACAGCCGCCAGCAACCCGGAGCCAAGGATAATACCGGCGAGGCCGCCGATCGCCGCGTCCAGATAGCCGTTGCCGACCGCCCCGGCGATAGTCCCCGGGCAGTAGCCCAGCACGGCGAAGCCGACCCCGAAGATCAACCCACCGATTGCGTTTTGTCCCCAAGAGCCCGTCTTGGGACTAATCCGGACCCACCCCAGGCCCTTCATCAGATGGATGCCGATCGTGCCGACCAGGACGGCGGAGAGCATGATCTTGAGGACCGTGAAATCCTCCAGCAGCAGCTGACCGATGATGACATCGTACTCGGTCGCGCCACCTTTTTGTAGTAGGAAGCCGAAGACCACACCGAAAGCCAAACCCCAGAGCAACTGCGATTTCTCCGTCTTCATAGCTTCCTCCTTATCCGATCACACCGAAGATCAGATAGGCCGCGATGATCCCGCCGATGAAGAAGCTGATGGCCGAGACCCAACTGGACACCGCGAGCTGCATCGCCCCGCTGATGCCGTGACCGCTCGTGCAGCCGCCCGCCCAGCGCGAGCCGAAACCGATGATGACGCCGCCCAGAAGCGCCACAATGAGCCGGGGGATAGCAGCACTCCCGAAGGTGGTCGCCCAAAGAGAGGGCACCCACCGCAGATCAAAGGCGCCGGAGAGTATGGAGGAGAGGAAGGAGCCGATGATGACCCCCAGCACCAGCATCCACTGCCAGTCAATGACCGGTTTGGTCTTCTGATAATAGGGCTTGAGCTCCACCTGCGGCCCACGAACCGCTTTCTCGATCATCCCCGCGGTGCGGGCGAAAGACGTCGAACAACCTATCGGCTTCTTGGAGATCAACAGCGTAAACCAACTCAGGATGCCGATGCCGGCCCCCACGACATACGGCGACCACCGCAACGATATCAGCCAATCCATCACACACCTCCTCCTGATCCTGAAGTCCGGTCGCTAACGACGGTCAGTCAACCATCGTCGCATAGTACCTCGATCCATGCGGGTTCATGCACACCGCGCAGTGCTTGGCGTATCCGGCCGTGCTGTACCCCGTCATGCCGCCGGCTACATTATGCACGTTCTCGAAGCCGTGCTGCTTGAGCATGCTCGCCGCCAGACTCGAGCGATTGCCTGAGCTGCACATGACGTAGGTAGGATGCGTCGGGTCCAGCTCATCATAACGCGTGCGCAGGTCCGGGGCCGGGATATTCACCGCGCCCTGAATGTGGCTATCCTCATACTCCAGCGGAGCGCGCACGTCCACCAGGACGAAGTCCTGCGTCCCAACCACCATGTCATGCAGATCCTCGGCAGAGATCAGGTGAATGCCGTCGATCTTCAGGCCCGCCGTCACCCAGGCAACCATGCCGCCGAGAAGGTACCCGACGATGCGATCGACGCCGACACGTCGCGCCCAGAGGTTCGCCGTCAGGGCATCCTCATAGTTGTCCACCACCAAAAGAATATCCTTATCGGTGGGCAACACCCAACCCGCGAAAGTAGGGAAGTTGCCGGACAGATCCAGATGCCAGGAGCCCGGGACGTGCAGGCCCGCGAAAGCCGCGTAGCTGCGCACATCGACGATGATCGTCTCAGATAACGCGATGCGTTCTTGGAACTCCGCCGGTCGCAGCTCTTCAAGGAACGGCAGCTCAGAGACCAGCGTGGGACCCTGGCGGTTGATGTCGCTACAGCGGCTGAAGTGGTCAGGGGCCGGCGGCATATCCGACGTGAGAGAGCGGATGAAGTCCTCCTTGTCCTCGATCTGCAGAGCCGGGTTGTAGCGTCTTTCGTACCCGATCGTCGTGCGCCACTTGGCGCCCATCGAGCGGCCGCAAAGCGAGCCGGCGCCATGGGCCGGGTAGACCTCACAGTAATCGGGCAGCTTGAGTACTTTCTCGTGGAGGCTGTCGTAGAGCTTACCCGCCAACTCCTGTGCCCGATTGGGGAAGAGGTCAGGCCTGCCGACATCGCCCACAAAGAGCACATCGCCCACGAAGACGCCGATGGGGGCTTCACCTCGAGCCCGATCGGTCACCACGTAGCAGACGTGTTCCGGCGTGTGGCCCGGCGTCTCCAGCACCGCGAGCTCCATATCCTCGAGGACAATCGTGTCGCCCTCAACCACGCTAACGTGATCGAAAGCGCAGTCGGCCGACTTGGGCGCATAGATCGTCGCCCCGGTCTTCTGGGCCAGATCCATATGACCCGAGACGAAGTCGGCGTGAAGGTGTGTCTGAATGATATGGGTAATCTCCACACCCTGCTCGCGGGCCGCCTCAATGTAGAAGTCGACGTCACGCTGAGGATCGATGATGGCACAGGTCTCTTTCCCCGCCAGGAGATATGAGCTATGAGCTATCTTGCCGACGAAAAAGTGTTTCAGTAACATCGGTCGTCCTTTCTGATCTGACGCTAGACAGAGTGATCGATCTACCCACGCGACCCTACCCACAGGATCAGCGGTATGTACCCCTTAGCCGAAGCGCGCCATCCATCGATAGCGCGCTGTTCAGCCGTCCTACTCCATCGTGTAGGGTTCACTCGGGAAGTCGTGCTTGGTCAATCACCAACACATCGGGACCCAAGGCGTGCGTTGCATCGACACCGATGCGCTTGCTCTTGGCAACAGGTCCCTCAATCGAAACCTTCGACAGATCATAGCCGACCACCACGCCCTGATCGTCGATCACGACATCGTTGAGCTCACCGATCTGTTTGCCGTCCTGGCTCATGATGGCACGCCCCTTGAGCTGCGTACCCACGGTCAGGCAACGCTGACCGCACTCCAGCTGTTCCTTGGGGACCACGGCGTCGGCAGACGTGATCAGGATCACGTCCACGCCCCACACCTGGACCGCGTCCGACGGGATCAACTTGGCCTGGCGGCTCAGAATACCGCCCTCCTCAAAAAGGATAGCGCTGATGGTCCGTGTATCGGGATCGACCAACAGATCCTTGACCTTGGCGATGATCTTACCATCGACCAGGCTGACAATCGGCTTGTCCTTGAGTTCCGCACTCAGACGTATGATCTCCATCTCGCATCCCCTTTCAGTTGAAGTGGATCCACCCAACAGCTCTGATATCGTGCGCCGACAAGCTCAAGCATCACCAAGGAGGCTGATGCGGCGCTCGGCATCGAAATGACGATCCAAGCCCAGACCATCGAACCGGAGAATCACAGCCTCAGCCAGGTAGAGCACCACACAGCCCGGTTCCAGGTGCCCGGCAATCGACCACTCATCACGATAACCCACCGTCATGTGGAGATGGGCTTTGCCGTCGGCGATGATGCCACTGATGCTCGAGACCTCCAGCGGCTTCTCGATGGTGAAGATGCGATCCTCAGGCGGAAAACGGTCGTGCTCAATGTGGTGCATACGCGCCACCTTGAGGGTACCGATCCCCGACACCACGGCGCCGTTCCGAATGCCGTGCTCTTGGATCGCCGCCTCGATCGTCTCCAACAGCAGTTCGTCCGGCGCGATCCCCACCACCACGACCTCCAGGTCGCCATCATACGACTTCGTAAACATAGACACCACTCCTGATCAACTCACCACGTGACCCCTGTCTCACGCACGGTCCAGGCTCACTTGACCGTGTCGTCCAGCTCCAGTCCCAGCAGCTCATACTTCTGACGGCGCGAAGCCTTGTCGCCCTCCATTTCGCGGCGGGCGTATTTCGCTACATCAAACGCGATGTCCTGCGGCACCACAATGACGCCATCACCATCGGCGACGACGACATCGCCGGGATGCACCAAGACACCGCCGACCTCGACCGGGATATCGAAGGCGTCGAACTGCAGCCGCCCCTGCACCATACCCTGCGAGACCATGCGCGACCAGAAGGGCACCTTCTGCAAGATCACCTCATCGGTGTCACGCACACCGCCGTTGGTCACGTAGCCGGTGGCCCCATTGATGAGACCGTCCATCGCGTTATTCGAGCCCATCAACCCCGCGTTAACGCCACTCTGGTCGATGACGCAGAAGTCGCCCTTCTCGATCGCCGCGATCCAGGGGTAGGTGCACACATTGCCGTAATACCAGCCCGACCACTCGGTGTACTCCTCGGGCGTCATCTTGGGCACCTCGCCCCGATAGGGGAGGTAGCGCGCCGTTCGGGCGATCCCCACTGCGCGGGTCCGCCATAGCGGGCGGATCTCGGGCACCATCGATCCATAATTATGACGCATCATCCAGTCCATCCCATCGCGGACATCGGCGACGCGCAAATCGGCATAGAGCGCCAGCAGTTCGTCTCGTCGGTTGTTCGTCTGAGCCATAACTCGCCTCCTGTGGTAGTCTACATACCTCTCATGAATTGGAAGATCCGATCATCACTCCCCGGCAACCCCTCATGGCCGAAATCGGGATAGATGACCATCGACTTACTGGACTCAATCGCATTGTAGGCTGCGAACTGCGTGCTGGGCGGGCAGATCGTGTCCATCAGCCCCGTGAACCAGAGCACCTCGGACCGGGTACGGGGGGCGAGATGATGGACATCGATATACCCCAACGTTGTGAAGATGTCGTCCGCACGCGCGTGGGTGGGGTCGAACTTGCGGAAGTACTCACGCAACTCGGCATAGGCATCCTTATCCTGGTCCATATCCCAAACCCGCTTGTAGTCACTCAAGAAGGGGAAGACTGGAGCAGCGCGTTTGATTCGCGGCTCCAGGGACATACATGCCACCGTCAGGGCACCACCCTGACTGCCTCCGGTCGCGCCTACACGCGTTGCATCGACTTCATCCATCTCCATCACGATCTTGGCGAGGGCTGCGGTATCCAGGAAGATGTCGCGGAAGAGCAGCTTCTCGGGCCGTCCGGCGAGCGCGTCATCCAACCCACGGATGATGTGCCCGCGCAGTGTCCAGCCGGTGACACCGCCGACATCCTCGGAGCGCCCACCCTGTCCCCGACAATCGAGCGCCGCCACGACATAGCCCTCAGCGACATAACCCAGCTTGTCGGTCCACCCACCGGAATCCCCTGAATAGCCGTGGAACATCAGCACCGCCGGGCAAGGGTCGGCGATCCTCTTGGGGCGCAAGAGCTTGGCATGGACCCGGGCACCGCCCACACCGGTGAAATAGAGATGGAAGCAGTCGGCGAACGAGGTCTGGTACTCGGCGGGTACCCACTCGATCTCAGGATCCGTCGCGCGCATCTCCGCGAGACCCTTTTCCCAGAAGGCGTCAAAGTCGTCAGGGCGCGGGTTCATTCCCCGATAGGTCCGTAGCTTTTCCAGCGGGTAATCAAACGTTAAGGGCATCGTGCCATCTCCTTGGTAGGCTGATAGGATTGTATGGATGAGCCGCCGGCGCGGGCAAGCTCGCGGTTCGTTAGAAATTCAGCTTCCGCTGGGCCTCGTCGAGCGCCGGACCGACAGCTTCACCGTTCTGAATCGCCGCCAGCGCACCGCCAAACGCTTGCATCGCGATCCCCCACCGATTCCAGAGCGGGCCCTCCGGACCGAGGTTCATCCCGATCATCACGGGCACGGAAGCTCGGGTTACGTCGGCGATCTCCGACCTGGCGTTGACTTCTGCATCCCCTTCAACCAACGAGTGCCGCAGCGGGGCCAGAGCCGGTGGCGGCTGTTGGCTGATGTAGCTGGCCCATTCCCAACATGCGGTCGGATCGGAGGTCTGCGACGAGATCACGATGCCGTAGACCGTGCCGATCGTCAAGGGCTGAGGCCCCCTCGGCATAGGTGCGACGCCGACATTCACCGGTCCGGCCCCGAGATCTCGTTGCAGCGTCTCGACGTCGGAAAGCCAGCTCATCCACATCGCATACCTACCGGTCTCGATGCCCGTCTGCGGATAGGGGATCCGCCGCTCCCCCGGCCCCGGCACCACCGCGTGACGATGAATCAGATCAGCGTACCACTGCATCGCCAGGACGTTGTTGGGATCGTTGATCGTCATCATCGTCGGCTCATCCAGGTCATCGAAGAGCCGACCGCCCTGCTGGTACATGAAGATCATCGCCTCGTACATACTGAGCTGGCCCGATGGATAGGTCGCATATCCAAAGACACCTTCCGTGCGATCGGTCAGGCTCAAAGCACGCTCAAGAAAGCCCTCCCACGTCCAGTCCGCATCGGGATACGGGACCTGGGTGCGGTCGAACAGATCCCTGTTGTAGGCCATCACCAGCAGATCAGCCATGTAGGGAACTGCCCAGCGCTGTCCGCCGGTGCTCAACAAGCTCACGCCGGTCGGATAGAAATCCTCCAACCGGAAGTCCGCATCCTCAGCCATAAAGGTACTGAGATCGATCGGAAAGCCGGCATCCAACAGGAAGTTAAGGGCGAACTGCGGGACCACCAACACGTCCAGCTCGGAAAACTGCCCGAATCCGACCATGGACGGCGTCACCAGCTCAATAGTGATGTGCTTGTGCTCTTGCTGAAAGGCTTCCACCAACGGGACGTAGTAACCGGCATCACCGGCGTGGGCGAACCGGATCGTCACCGGCTCCTGCGGACTCAGCAACGAGAGATCGGCGCACCCGCTGATGAGCAGTATCAGACAGATTAGGCCCAGACCCATGGTCGAGAGGGTGACAGTACCACAACGACGTCTGCCCCGGTCGATCATGTCCACACCTCAGCGATCTGCCCACTCTTGTGCAGCGCCCAGCGCCATATCCGGCGGCGTCTCACCACTGCGTATCTGGGCAAACGCCTGGGCCAAGGCTCCGAGTTCAGCTTCGAACTGCAGGAGCTGAGGGTTCACCAGGATCGCATCGGCTATGGCAGCTCGTGCGACCTCGGCGACCTCAGCGCCCACACGACGCTCAAACTCTGCCGACGATGCCAGTGAGGTCCGGGCGGGGATCGCGAAGGGCGGAGTCTGCTCGCTGAGGAACTCGATCCACAACCACGCCTCCGCCGGGTAATCGGTCCCAGCGGAGACAAAAAGACCGTCGGCAAGGGCCAGTGTGCCCGCCGCAGCGTCTTTCGGCATCGGCACGATGCCCCAATTCATCTGCCAGGGGAACTCCCACAGTTCTCCACCACGCTCGGAGAACATCAACGTCCACATGCCGAACCGACCATCAAGAACACCACGCCAAGGATAGGGGCGACCCAACCGCTGCGCTTCCTCAGCCGTCGGCACGACGTGGTGCGTGTGAACCAACCCCGCATAGAACTCCATGGCCTCAATGTTCAGCGGCTCGTCGAAGGTCACGCGTGTAGGGGCATCCAGGCTGTCGAAGATACCGCCACCGCGCTGATAGATCAGCATAAGGGGCTCAAAGATCGCAGCCTCTCCCTCGTACTGCATCGCGTAACCGAAGACATCGGCTCCAGGCCGAGTCACCTCCACAGCACGCGCCAGAAAATCACTCCACGTCCAGCCGACGGTCGGATAGGGAGCTCCGACCTGATCGAAGAGGTCCCGGTTGAAGTACACCATCATCATGTCGACGCCGAAGGGCAGAGCCCATTGCCGCCCCTGGCTGCGAAAGATATCCAACGCCGCAGGGTAGAACTCAGTACGATCCAATGCTTCGCTCTGCTCGATGAAGGTGGACAGGTCGAGGATAGCGCCGGCATCAAGGAATCCCGCCAACTCGAACGGCGTCGCCATCATCACATCAACACCGGGGGCAGACCTGTCAGTCGTCAACTCAAGCGTGATGTGCGGATGCAGGTCATGGAATTGCTGAGCCCAGAGTTCGTAGGAGCCCGACGGATCAGGCGAATGCGCGAAGACCAGCGTCACCGGCTCAGGCGTTGCCAGCGTGCCGGAACAACCGATCAAGACCAGCAGCACGACCAAGAACCCACAACCCAACCAAGCCAGACCGCGTCGATCCATCCGTCCTCCCTAGTCGACCACCTAAGCCATGATGACAAGTATAGGTTTGCTCCCGGCAAGTGCAAACCAGGTCGCGCCTCCGGCTGACGGGGCCACAGTGGTATAATGGCGATCAAGAACAACACGATCCTCGGGTAGGGCTCACCCTCACCGAGAGACGACAAGCCAACGGAGGCATCACCCTATGACGACAGGTCAACAGCACGCCGTACTCGATCTCGACTTCGTTCGCAGCCAGTTCCCCGCCTTCTCCGAGCCCAACCTGAAGGGATGGGCCTTCTTCGAGAATGCAGGGGGCTCCTACGCGTGTGGTCAGGTCATCGACCGACTGCATCGCTACTATCGCCAGACCAAGGTCCAGCCCTATGGCGTCCATCCGGCATCGATCCGTGCCGGCGAGGAGATGGACGAGGCGTACCGCCGCCTCGCCGCCTATCTCAACGTCCACGAGGATGAGGTCCACTTTGGCCCGTCGACCTCTCAGAACACCTACGTCCTGGCCCAGGCCTTCCGGCCCATCTGGCAATCGGGCGACGAGATCATCGTCACCGATCAGGATCACGAGGCCAACTCAGGCGCCTGGCGCCGACTCGGCGACACCGGGATCGTCGTGCGCCAGTGGTCACTCGACCCGGAGACCGGCATGCTCAATCCGGACGACCTCGATGGGCTATTGACCGAACGCACACGCCTGGTCGCCTTCCCCCACTGCTCCAACATCGTCGCCCACATCAACCCGGTCGCCGAGATCGCCGCCAAGGCCCACGCCGCCGGGGCGCGGGTCGTCGTCGACGGTGTCGCGGCTGCTCCGCACGGTCTTCCCGACGTCGACGCCCTCGGCGCCGACATCTACCTCTTCTCCCTCTACAAGACCTACGGGCCCCACCAGGGGTTGATGGTCATCCGCGATCCGCTGCTGGATGAGCTCGTCACCCAGGGGCACTTCTTCAACGCTGAGGCCAAGCACAAGAAGCTGGTCCCCGCCGGGCCCGACCACGCGCAGGTCGCCGCCGCTGCGGGCATCGCCGACTACCTCGACGCCATCCACGCCCATCACTTCCCCGACGCTGCCCCGCCCGCCGAACGCGGGCGCCGCGTCCACGAGCTCTTCCGCCAGGCCGAAAAGGCGCGGCTTGCACCGCTGCTCGAGTGGCTGAGCCACCACCCCGACGTACGCATCGTCGGCCCAGCAGATCCCGCCATTCGGGTCCCGACGGTCTCCGTCACAACACAGACTCACAGCACCGCATTTGTGGCGCGGCAGCTTGCCGAAGAGGGCATCATGGCGGGTCACGGGCATTTCTACGCTGTCCGACCCCTCGACGCCATGGGCATCCCACGCGACCCCGGCGTCCTGCGCATGTCGTTTGTCCACTACACCACCAACGAGGAAGTCACCCGCCTCATCACGGCGCTCGACAACATCCTGTAGCTACCCTATTCAACAACCACGAGGGGGAGCTCCCGGGAGCTCCCCCTCGTGTGCGCTAGCTGCATCTCATCGGCCTAGACCGATGCCTCCAGTGTGACGCGCCGAGCGGGCCGCGCCCAGCTGACATCTCCCAACTCCGACGGCAGGAGGCCGCGGTCATAGCAGGTCTCGAGCAGCTCGCTGAGCCCCGGCACATAGACCAGGGCGTCGCCCTCGCCCTGCGGCGCGCGCTCCACCACCTCGGATGGGAACTCGACGATGGTCTCAGGCGAACGCTGAGCGCCGTTGACGCAGATCGTGTGTGGGGTTGCGGCGCGGATGCCGCAGGCGAGCGGGGCCCCCGTACGCACTGCGTCGATCGCCTCCCACAGCTTGGCAAACTCGTCGGCAAAGGGATCGCCGTAGTCCCTCACCGGCCCATCGCGAAAGCGCGCCAGGACCGACGTGCCATAGGAGGCATAGCTGACCGTCGCTTGCTCGAACTCGTAGATCAACTCGGGCCCGATGTTGCGGTCGAGCGGATGGGCGGTGTAGAAGAGGATCTCGGCACCGTCCTCGGTGTGAACGCGCACCGCCGCCGTGTCATAGTTCTCGATGGCGTTGGCACGGTAGAGCTCTGCCTGCACGTCGACCGGGCGCGCGCTGGTCTCGCGCGTCAGACCCAGGACGTAGAGAGCATTGTGCAGGTAGTGGGCCGTCGCGTTGTTGACCGGGCTGTCGAGGATCGGTCGCCCGTCGGGCGCGGCGATGCGGCCGGCCCAGGTGTTACGGTGGTAGTAGGAGAGCGGACGGGGCCAGAGCACCTTTGTGCGCAGCCGCACCGGGCGCCCGAGCTCTCCCGCCATGATGTCGGCCTTGAGCGCCTGCATCGTCGCGGAGAACGACCACTGGTAGCCGATGCCCACCCAGCCCGGTGCCGCCACCTCAGCCTCGGCCATCGCGTGCGCCTCTGCGACCGTCGCGGCGAGGGGCTTCTCGCAGAGCACGTTCGAGCCGTGCGCGAGCGCCGTCTGCGTGAACGGCGCGTGATAGTGAATCGGTGCGGCGATGATGACCAAATCCGCCGTTGATGCCGCATAAAAAGCATCGAGATCCGGATAGATCGGGATCCCCTCCGCCTCGAAGCGATCGAGGAAGTGGCAGCCCACAGGATTCGGGTCGATCCCGGCGACCAGCCGGAACCCTTCCGGGGCATCCTCAGCGAAAAGATGGCGCAAGTAGGAATTGCCGTAGCCGCCCAAGGCTACCATCGCAACGGTGACGTCTCTCATAAGTTTCCCTTCTCCTCTTGTAGAACATAGCCGACACTGCAGGCGGCACGAATCATGGCCACGTTGTCAGAAGCCGTGTGGCACGTCGCGATACGTCCCGATGCCAGGATGTGCGAGGTGACAAAAGCGACGACCCGCTTGCCATATCCCCGGCGGCGGCAGCTCGCCAGCGTCCTAACTGCCGCCGTCTCCCACGCGGTGTCCGAGTAGCGCCACTCGGCTGCGATGGACACAACACGGTCCTCCTCCAGAAGAGCGCAGTAACGATAGCCCGCGGCGTGGGCATCCTCCCAGCCACACCTCAGAAGTGGCATCTCGGATGGCCAGATCGACCCAGCCAGTTCGTAGTCTGCGTCACGGTCGAGCCATCGAACGCCTGAGGTATCTGATCTCCGATAGGTCGTCGGTGTGCAGACCAGGCTGACCAGCGCGGCTTCAGTCACGTCACACATCCTCCATATGAGCGTCCACGGCTAACAACAGATCGATGCGGCGAATGGCCTCGTGGATCGCCCGACCGGAATGGTAACAGGCCTTCCACGGGCTGCCGATGCCGGCAGCCAGGGGCTCACCGATCTCGTTGACCAGCGTGATCCATTCACCCAGTTCATGGTTGATCAGATGCCGCCGGACAAAGCTCCAGACGAGTTCAAAGGCCTCCAGATAACGCTCATCCCGCGTGATCTCGTAAGCGTCCAGCAGACCCACCAACGCCTCGGCGTTCTGCCAGAACTCCTTGTCGCGCACCAGGGCCGGTCCGTCGTGCGGACCGTCGCGGTAGACGCCGCCGTGCACGCGGTCCAGTCCGTAGGCCAACGCGTGGTCCACCAGGCGGCGGACGACGCCCTCGTAAGCATTCCTCGGTTTGCCCAGGACCTCGCCGGCGCGCACCAGGAGCCACGCCAACTCGATGTTGTGGCCATACGACGTGGTGTCGGTGGGCGCCGCGACCAATTCCCCTTCGCGCTCCGCGTTGAAGGTGCGACGGATCGCGATGGCCGGGAGCGGGTTGAAGTCCAGGTCGTATTGGTTTCCGCCGCAGCCATGCTTGGGATCGATCATATGCGTGAGGATAGCGTCGATGACCTCCTCCAGCCGCCGCCGGTGGATCTCCTTGCCGGAGACCTGCGCAAGCACCGTGAAGGCCTCCAGGAGGTGCATGTGGATGTCCAGCGACTTGCGATCACCCGCACAGAAGCCACCCGGCGAGAGCTGCCAGTCGGGCTCTAGGTTCTCATAGTAGCCGCCGCGGGCGGTGTCGACCGCGAAGCGCTGGAGCAGGTCGAAGGTGCGCTCGGCGTAGTCCAGGCCCCGCACATCGCCGGTGGCAAGCGTAGTGGTCGCCAGGGCGTAGATGGCGAAGCTCTGTCCGTAGACGACCTTGCCGTTGTCGAGCAGGGTGCCGTCGCGCGCTACCTTCCAGGCCCAGCCGCCCTGGTCGGCGTCCCAGAAGTGCTCGATGAAGAAGTCGACGCCCTGTCGGGCATAGGCCGCGTAGCGGTCATCCGTCGGGTCGATCTGATGAAACGTGGAGAACCCCCAGATCATACGCGTCTGGGTGACGATGTACTTGTCGGTATCCTCATCGACGAGCTGCCCCTCGGCGTCAAAACAGGTTAGGTAGCCGCCATACAGCGGATCGACGCCCCGCTGCGTCCAGAAGGGCATGATGCCTTCGTGCAGGTGCTCCACCAGCTGTGCCCGCACTTCACGCAGACGCGCCTGGGACGGCGTCCGCGCCTGGGACGGCGTCCGCGCCTCGGTCGTGCTATCGACCATATCGGTCGCTCCTTTCAGCGGGTGTCGGACTGATCGTCAAGGGACAGGTGTGGAAGATAGGGGCGCTGAGCCGCCGCCATCTCCTCCACGAGCGCCTCCGCCGTCGCCCGATCCGTCACCGCCCCATCCAGCAGCAGGGCCTCCACCCAGGCGGTTCGGTCGCCGGTTAACGCCGCTCGCAGCGTCAGGCGCACCGATGCCAGACGCCGGGTGATGATGCCCGCCAGCTCGTCCGAGAGATCGGGCGTCCGTACCGGCAACAGCCCCACCGCGGTCGCGACCGCGGGAAGCTCCAGCACCGCATCGGGCGGCAGGTTGGGCACCGCGCCGCCGTTGGGCAGGTTCACCGCGAAGAGCTCGCGGGTGTCGTAGCGCATCGCCCGGATGATGTGCAGCAGCTGCTCGTGCTCGCCGACGCTGTGCTTGAAGATCCACTCGTCGAGCGGTGCGCGTCCCAGCGCCTGCTCCCGCATGTGCGCGTACTCACGGTCGCCCCCGGCAATCGTGCCCTCGAAGGAGAAGGCGTCAACACCCAACGTCTTGCCGTAGTAGCTTCCGCCGGGAAAACGCTCGGGGAAGAACTCCGTAACGTGGCGGTCGTTGGCGGCGGGATAGGCGCCGTAGGCGCTAAAGAGCGACCACGAGAAGGGATTATCCGCCCATGTGGGTCGGGTAGCTGACCCGACCGTGGTCGGCTCGGCTAGCCGACCTACATAACTGCCCAGCCGCTCGCGAGCCACAGGCCACATATCGCGACCGTGCCGGCGCAGATCGTGAATGAAGGTGAGGTGGTTGAGTCCTGCGAAGCGCGTGGTCACCTCCTCCGGCGGCGCGCCCACGAAACGCGCCAACTCACGACTCACGTCGAAGGTGCCATGGCACAGCCCGATCACCGGCACGCCGGTCGCCTCGCGCACCGCCCAACAGTTGACCGTCATCGGGTTGCTGTAGTTGAAGAACCAAGCGCCGGGACAGAGCTCGGCCACATCACGAGCGATGGCCACCAGGGCCGGGACCATGCGCATCGCGCGCGAAATCCCGCCCGGCATCACGGTATCACCCACCGGCTGATAGATACCGTAGGTGCGCGGGATGAAGACGTCAGCCTCCCAGGCCCGCCGTCCGCCCACCCCGATCGTCGTGACCACGACGTCGGCACCCGGCAGCAGGTCGCGCCGATCCACCGACGCGCTCACCGCGATCTCCACATCGGCCCCGTGTTCCCCAGTCGCGCGGACCATGCGTTGCGCCAGTCCCTCGGCGACTTCGAGCGCTTCGGGGTCGATATCGACCAGGCCCAGCTCCCACGGCCCCAACTCCGGCGCCGCGATCAGATCGGCGACCAACCCCTTCGTGAAGACCGCGCTCCCCGCTCCGATCAGGACGATCTTCGTCGCCCTCCCCGGGCTGTCGTGTTTCATACCCCGGTGCCCGACTCGGTCACGCCCGCCTCAGCCATCACTTTCCGCAGGGCGGTCACCGCGATGCGCATCCCATCCGCACCACTGAAGCCCGTGCTGTGCCCGGCGATCTTGAGATGGGGCTCGAGTGCAAGCACGCCCTGATAGCCGGCATCCTTCAGCTTGCTCAGCAACAGCGGCAGTTGGCCATCGCCCTCGCCCGCGGGCACGACGTGCCCATCGCTCAGCACCGCGTCCTTGATGTGCACGTAGCCGATCAGCTCGCCGACCATGGGCCAGCCGCGTTCCACGACCCGCTCCTCGCCGACCTGGATGAAGTTCGCCGAATCCCACAGGAAGCGCAGACTCGGGCTGCCAACCGCCTTGACGACCGTCTCGCAGCGGGCAAGCGTGTCAGTGACAATCCCCTTCTCATTCTCCAGCAGCAGGGTGAAGCCCGATTCCTCGGCCATCCGCGTCAGGCGACCCAGACGCTCGACGGTGGCATCGACGTACTGGTCGTACGCGTCGTTGGTGCTTGTGTCCGGAGGATAGAAGGAGAAGAGCCGCACGTTGCGGCACCCCACCGCCTCGCCCACCTGGAAGATCCGCCCCAGGTTCTGCATCTCGGTCTCGATGGGCTCAACGATCGGCGACTTGCCGATAGGGCTTCCCAAGCAGGCGACGGTCACGCCGTGACGAGTACACGTCGCCGCCACCTTCTCCACCACCTCGTCGTCCATATGGAGCACGTTGGTGCCCCACGCCCCACGCAGGTCCAGGCCATAGACCCCCAGCTCGACCAGCGTCTTCAGCTGTTCGTCCAGGTCCGGGGCGATCTCATCGCCAAACGCGCTTAGCTTGAAGGTTGCAGTCATCGGTTGTTCCTCCTATGAACAAATCAGCAAATGCACACATCGTAAATGTAGCATCCAGTGATCAACTAACCTGATTCCTGGGAGCTGTCATCCTGAGCCGCAGGCGAAGGATCTCAGCCCCCAAACGCCCAGATCCTCCACTTCGTTCAGGATGACAGTCAGGTTGACTGACCGCTAGCGTCCGTATTCGAGCTTGACGCCCTTCGTCGGGAGGCCAGTATCGTAGTCACGGACCTCGGGGGCATAGCCGTCGGCGGGACGCGGGCGGAACTCGCCACGCCACGCCAGACGCCGTTCCTGCCGCCACGGACGCCGTTCCCACACCGGTCCACGGAAGGGATCGCGCTTCTCGTACATCCACGCCAGCAGCCGGTCATGCAACGCGTCGCGCGCCGCCGCGTGCGCCGGCGCGTCAATCAGGTTGTGAACCTCACCCGGATCCGCCTCCAGATCATAGAGCTCATCGCTGTGCAGCAGGTTGATGACGAGCTTGTAGCGCCCCTGAACCCAGGCCCGCACCGGCTGGAAGCCGCCCCACGAATCGTGTTCGATCTCGTAGCGCTGGAACTCAACAGCAACGCCGCGGTCCGGGTCCTCCGCGCCCTGCAGCAACGGCACCAGGCTCTCGCCCTCAAGGATCGGCGGCGCCTCGAGCCCCGCCAGCTCGAGCATGGTCGGCAACAGGTCAATGTGGCTGACGAGCGTGGAGATCCTGCTCCCCGCTGGACGGGCGCTTGTGCTCGCCGCGGGTGAGCCGGCTTCCCACCCACCACGCGGCGGCTCGATGATCAGCGGGATGTGCGCGATCTCCTCATACATCACCGGGCCCTTGCCCGTCAGCTGGTGGGCACCAAGCATGTCACCGTGGTCGGAGGTGAAAATGATGATGGTGTTCTCCGGTGCCCACCGATGCACGGCGTCGATCACGCGTCCAATCTCGGCATCGACGAAGCTATTGCAGCCGAAGTACATCGGCCACCGCATCGTCCCGTCCTTGATCCGTTCCCCCATCCGTGCCGACGCCGCCCACTCCCGCTGATGCGCGGGCTTGTCCGCCAACGTGTCACAGGCACCCGGCCCCAGTGGGTAGTCATAGTCGACGAAGCGCTCCACGTACGCCGGCGGGCAGGTAAACGGGTGGTGCGGTTCATCGTACGAGACGACCAGTAGGAAAGGGGCGTCTGACCGCTGCTGCAGGAACTCGACGGCACGGTCCCCGATACGATGCGCCCAGGTGAACTCGGCGCGGATATCGTGCGCGCGAAGGTCCTCCAAGGTATTGAGCTGCTGCCGCCAGAGCGTGATCTCGTCCGGCGTCAGCTCCTCCAGGTACCTCTTGCCGTCGTACCAATAGGCCGCATCCCATCCCGGAGGACACATGCCGGTGCCGAAATAGTCATGGCCGTCGAGGTGCCACTTTCCGATGTAGGCCGTATCGTACCCACCGTCACTGAAGCGCCGGCCCATCGACAGAACGTTGTCGCCCAGGGGCAGGTTGTTGGTCCACGCCCCCGCCGTATGTGGATAGATCCCGGTGAAGAGCCCGGCGCGCGCCGGCGTGCAGAGAGGACAGGTCGTATAGGCCCGCTCAAAGAGAAGGCCGGTCTCTGCCAGGCGATCGATATGCGGGGTCTGCAGCTCTGGGTGACCGTAGGCGCCGATCAAGTTGGTCGCCTGCGTGTCGGTCATAATCAGTACGAAGTTCGGTCGGTCTTGCGTCATCGACCCTCCCTAACGAATCCGAAATCAGCGAACGGCAGCATAAAGGATGCAGAATCGGCGATGGCGCGCGTGAGCGCACAGGCCATCCAGGCACATGAGCAAACCTGTCGTCCGGCACCGCCTACCGCCGTTCCGCCAACTGACAACGCCCCGAGTCTGCTCGGGCTGTAACTGATAACGGGCAACTGATGGTCAGACGTACTTCCTGTGCAACATCTCCAGATCGATACGTCCCCCAAGGTCGCCCACGATGCGCACGTTGGCTTCCACCTCTTCGACGCTCCGCATGCCCACGAGCGCAACATCGACCATAGGATTCGAGAGCACGAACTGCAGCAAAGCCGGCGTATAGTCGAAGGTGTCGTCCGGGTTGGCCCACCGAATCCACCTCTGCAGCAGCCCCGAGGTCACCGTGCGCATCGTGACGATGCCCATCTGCTGCTTTTCCGCCTCAAATATGCTGCCGAAGGGACGTGTCCACTCAGCGGGGTGCTGATAGAGCAAATTGTAGCAGAGCTGCATCACGTCGAAGCGACCCGACGCGATGAACCGGTAGACCGCCGAGTTGTTATCCTCCGTGGTGAAGCCCAGGAAGCGGATCAGACCCTCATCACGCAACGCCTCCAGCTGCGCCATGAGTCCGCCCGGCGCAAGAAGGGCCTCCGCCTGTGCGTCGCTGTAGCTCGAGCCGTGGAGCTGCACCAGGTCCAGCGCGTCACGCCGCAGCCGCGTGAGACTGGCCTCCACGCTTGCGCGGGCCCCAGCAACATCGGGCGCGATCTTGGTAGCCACAAAGATCTCGTCACCCAGGCCCGCCAGCGCCTCGCCGTAGATGGCTTCGCTGGCACCCTGTCCGTACGCGGGCGCCGTGTCAAAGTAGGTTACCCCCAGCTCGACAGCGCGCTGCAGGGCAGCAATCACAGCATCGCGCTGCGCGCGATCCTCAGGCGTGTAGGCCTCCAGGTAGTTCGCCAGGCCCGCAGGGGCCCCACCGAAGCCCAAGCGACTGACGGTCACACCGGTTCGTCCTAGTATCTGGAACTCCATATCCTCATCCCTTACTCAGCTCGAAGACCAGCACCTCGTAGTCGACGACTTCGGGCACTGTGACCTTCCAACCGCCGGACACGGGCGTGACCGGCAGCTCAATGCCCGTCGCGAGCACGAAAGCCCGCTCCACGTCGGATCCCGCCTCCGCCGACAAGGTCACCTCCACATCGCGCAGCGGCACCAACTCACGGAAGTAGCGCTCCCCGCCGGTCAGGTTGATCAGATGCACCATGCGGAGGTCGGGACGGCTTCCCGACCCCCATGATGGTGAGCGGCTGGCTGAGCCGCCCACGCTCCGCTTGCGCAGCGAGACCTGAAGGGTCGGTGGCGCGGTCACGCGGAGCGGCAGGCGGTCGGCGGCGGCCCAGCGGACAGCGTTAGCGATCAGCTCCTGCAGATCAGGATAGGGCACCGCCCACGCCAGCGATCCCAGCGCGCCGCTGAAATAGACCGAGCGACCGCCGCCGGCGAGCTCCCTGGTAATCGCCAACGGGTCATCCGATGCCGGTGCCGTGGGATAGGAGAAGCCTTCGGGAAAGACGATAAAGGGAGCGGAGAGCGTCAGCGGGACGTCGGCGTCTCCCGCTGCGGAGACGAGGCAGATGGCGCCCCCCATCGGGAGGAGCGAAGTCCCCGTTCCAGGGGGCGAAGTCCCCGTTCCAGGGGGCGAAGTCCCCTCCATCTCTCTCAGAAGGGGGTGATCGTCCGCGATCTGCATATAGACCTGCTTGTAGCCCTCATCAGCACTGGCCATAGAGGATCTCGTCTCGCCGGCATAGTGCGCGCCGGTAAGATCCGCCAGCAGGAAGTCGTTCCGCCGGATGCCCTCGCGATCATACAGCGAGGTCTCAAAGGTCGCCACGATGCTCCCACCACTCTCGACGTAACTACGGATCACGGCGGCTTCCTCCTCAGACATGCAGGCGAGGGTCGGCAGGACCAGAACGTCATAACGAGCCAGCACGTCCGGCGTCAGCACCCGCGTCGAGATGATGTCAAAGGGGATGTGCGCCGCGTGCAGCGCCTGTTCGATCCCCCGGATCTCGTGCAAGTAGCGGCGCTCGGGATCCTCCTTGCCGTAGTAGAACATGGTGGGGAGCGAGTAGACGAGCGCAACGTTGGCCCCGGAGGTGT
>CAZYYC010000034.1:0-24427 GCA_964650935.1 uncultured Anaerolineales bacterium | reverse complement strand
GATCTGAGCGTCGATCCCCTTCGCGACGGCGCCCTTGCGGAACATCCGCTGGTGCTTCTCCATCAGATCCTGCTTCTTCTTCGCTACCGCCTTGCGAATGCCGTCGGCCTCACCGGCCTGGTACCCGGCCATTTCGACGGCGATCTGCATAATCTGCTCCTGATAGACGATAATGCCGTAGGTGTCGCCCAGGATGTCAGCCAGGATGGGATGGTGGTAGGTCACCGGCTCCTCGCCATGCATCCGCCGGATATAGGTGGGAATGTTCTCCATCGGACCGGGCCGGTAGAGGGCCAGGACAGCGATGATATGCTGGAACTGCTCAGGGCGCAGTTCGCGCAGCGTGCGCCGCATCCCCGCACCTTCCACCTGGAAGACGCCGGTCGTCTCCCCTGTCGCCAACAGGTCGTAGAGCGCACGGACGTCGGCATCCTTCTCCGGGTCGTCCGGGACGCGCTCGTAGGGGATCGTCGCCAGATCGAGCTTGCGACCGTGGGCCTGTTCGATGAGCTCGCATGCCTTGCGCATATGAGTGAGCGTGCGCAGGCCCAGGAAGTCGACCTTCAGCATCCCCATAGCGTCGACGATCTCCATCGGCCATTGTGAGACGCGGTCGACGGGACTCTCGTCGGCCTCCCCCTTGGTGGGACGGTTCAGCGGCAGATAGGAGACGAGAGGCTTGTCCGAGATCAACACGCCCGCCGCATGGGTGCTGGCGTGACGGGTCACGCCCTCCAACTCGGTCGCCGTATTCAGCAGCTTCTTGATATAGGGAGCGCCATCGTACTCGGCCTTGAGCTCGGGCACGGAGTCCAGCGCCTCGCGGATGGAGACCGGCTTTCCCGGCACGTTGGGCACCATACGCGCCACCTTGTCGACCTCGTTGAGGGGGATGTCCAGCGCGCGTCCCACATCGCGAATGGCTGCCCGCGCCCCCAGTGTCCCGAAGGTGATGATGGCGGACACGTGATCGGCGCCGTACCGCTCCTTGGTGTAGGCAATCAATTCGGCCCGCCGGTCGTCAGGATAGTCGAGATCAATATCGGGCATCGTCACGCGGTTGGGATTGAGGAACCGCTCAAAGAGCAGGCGATTCTTGAAAGGGTCGACCGAGGTGATCCCGAGCGTGTAAGCAACCACACTGCCGGCGCCCGACCCGCGCACATTCCACCAGATGTCGCGTTCCGTCGCCGCCTCGCAGAGATCCCAGACGATGAGGAAGTAATCATCAAAGCCCATCTGGTGGATGATACCCAGCTCATACTCCAGCCGCTCCACATAGTCGGGCTTGTCGTGCCTGTCGCCGTAGCGCCACTTCATCCCCTTGTGACAGAGGTAACGAAGATAGTCCTCTGATGTACCACGCCCCTCGGGAACGGGGAAACGCGGGAGGTGATAGGGCGGCGCAAACTGCAGGGTCACCTCGCACTGCTCGGCGATCCTCACGGTATTCAACAACGCCTGCGGTAGCTCGCCGTAGAGGGCCCACATCTCCGCCGGTGTGCGCATATAGTAGGAGTCATCCGTCATGCGCATGCGGTTGGGCTCATTGATCGTCTTGCCGGTGCCGATGCAGAGGAGCACATCGTGGGCGTCTGCTTGCCGGCGTTGGGCGTAGTGGATATCGTTCGTGGCGACGAAGGGCACCTGCATCTCGTGGCCCAACGCGATGAGCCTACGATAGGTCTCATCGTACTCAGGGATATCATGCGTCTGGAGCTCAAGATAGAAGCGCTCAGGAAAACGTTCCTGATACCAGCGGACAGCTCGCCGAGCAGCGTCCTCCTGTCCCTGATAGATGAGCTGCGGGATCTCACCCTGAACGCACGCCGAGAGCGCAATCACCCCCTCGCTGTGCATCTCCAAGAGCTCTTTGTCGATGCGGGGCTTGTAGTAGAATCCCTCCAGCTGCGCGCTGCTCGCCATGGCCAGCAGATTGCGGTAACCGACCTGATTCTGCGCCAGGAGCACCAGATGATGTGGCTTGCCGTCCTCGCGGTCGCGGCTATGGCGCGACTGTTGAGCGACGTAGGCCTCGATGCCGATAATCGGCTTGATGCCCGCCGCCTGGCAGGCCTGGTAGAAGTCGACGGCGCCGTACATCACCCCGTGGTCGGTGATCGCCAGCGCCGACATGCCCAGCCCGGCGGCGTGCTCCGCGAGAGCCGTGCACTTACTGAGACCGTCCAGCAGGGAGTACTCTGTGTGCGTATGTAGATGAACGAAATCCTGCATATCAGCCCCCAACTCTATGACCACGCCGACGCCACCGTACGCCGAGGAAGGACCCGGAACGCTGTGCCCAGATTATACGGCATACCGCTCCGCGGAGCAAGATGATTGGACGACAAGCATGCGCTTCCCAGACCGAATCTTTACCCCTATAATGGTATCGGATGATGGCCTTGTTTTCGTTAGAGCAGCACAGCTAAGGGGGATATGATGTTGCAACGCATTATTGGTGTCTTCAAACTGGATCGAACCGTCTTTGCGGATGTTGAGCACGATGAGTCTGCGACGATGCAAGCCGCTATCATCGTCGCCATCGTCGCAGCCCTGTCCGTCGTCGGATCACTCCTCCAGGTGCTCTTCAACGTGGTCCGTGGCAACAGGGTACAACTGGGCGCCACACTCCTGAGCGTGGTGGGGACCTTCGTCGTGGCTTTCGTCAACTGGGGTATCTGGTCCGCCGTGACCTACCTTGTCGGGACGAAGCTGTTCAACGGCAAGGCCACACTCGGCGAAATGCTGCGGGTCATCGGCTTTGCCTATGCCCCACGGATGTTGAGCATCATTCCCTGCATCGGCAGCGTCATCGGCGCCATCTGGTCGCTCATCGCCAGCTTCTTTGCCGTCAAAGAAGGCTTGGACCTCGATGACACGGGGACGATCGTCACCATCATCGTCGGCTGGCTCGTGACCATCGTCATCGGAGCCATTCTGGGCGCGCTCGGCCTTGGCGGCGCCTTGAGTATCGGCGCCTTGAGCAGTCTCTTCGGTCGGTAGCTTCAGACCTGGGCCGCCTGACAAAAACCGGCACGTGACACGTGCCGGTTTTTGTGTGTTGGCCCCCCTCAATTTACAAGAAAATCTTGACAAAAATGGAGAGAGGCCTATACTCATGTCGTTCGAAGCGGCAATCAGATTTCAGTGGGCCAAGGAGAATGACGGATGGCGTTAGAGATTCGCGACCTCCATGTCACGGTTGAGGGCAAAGAGATCCTCAAAGGGGTCAGCCTGGTGGTGGAGCGTGGGGCGACCCACGCCTTGATGGGACCCAACGGATCGGGCAAGAGCACGCTATCTTACACGCTGATGGGACATCCCAAGTACGAGATCACCCAGGGTGACATCCTGCTCGATGGGACCAGCCTGCTGCCGATGGCTACCGATCAACGGTCGCGTATGGGTCTCTTCCTGGCGATGCAGTATCCCGTTGCGGTCTCAGGCGTGACGCTCTACTCCTTCCTCCACGCGGCGACAAGCGCAGCACGGGGCTACGGCGACCGAAACCAAAAGGCCATCTCAGGACGCCTGAATGCTCACCTGATGCCGATGCGCGAGTTCCGACAGGAGGTCAATGAGAAGCTGGACTTCCTGCAGATAGACCCCGGCTTCCTCCGCCGCTATCTCAACGAGGGCTTCTCGGGTGGGGAAAAGAAACGCGCCGAGATCCTGCAAATGGCGCTGCTGCAGCCCAAGTACGCGATCCTCGACGAGACCGACTCGGGCCTCGATATCGACGCCCTGCGCATTGTCTCCCAAGGCGTGAACAGCCTGCAGGACGAGATGGATATGGGCCTGCTGGTGATCACCCATTATCAACGCATCCTGAACTACATCCACCCTGACGTGGTGCACGTCTTTGTCGATGGACATATTGTGAAGACCGGTGACGCAAAACTCGTGGATATCCTTGAGGAACAGGGGTATGAGTGGGTGAGACAGGGGATGGTGTAGGATGTCTGCCAATCACGATGCCCTACGGGACATCAAAGACCAAGCCGGTTCCGATTTTCGCACGGAGATCGACTACACGCACCAGTCACGGCGCGGCATCGGCGACGATGTCGTGCACGAGATCTCGGCACTGAAGAACGAGCCCCAGTGGATGCTGGATTTTCGGCTGAAGGCATTGGATGCCTTTCTCGACATGCCGATGCCCGAATGGGGTGTGGATCTGACAACGCTCGATTTCGAGCAATTCTACTATTTCATGCGCGCCACACCGAGCAGTCAGCGCTCTTGGGACGACGTGCCTGACGCGATCAAGGATACGTTCGAGAAGTTGGGGATCCCCGAAGCCGAGCGCAAGTACCTGGCAGGCGTCGAGACCCAGATGGATTCGGAGTCGGTCTACAGTTCGTTGAAGGAGGAATGGGAGCAGCACGGCATCATCTTCGTCGATATGGATACCGCCGTGCAGACGCACCCCGACCTGGTCCAAGCGCATATCAGCAAGGCTGTGCCGATTCGCGATAACAAGTTCGCCGCCCTGAACAGCGCCTTCTGGTCGGGGGGCAGCTTCGTCTATGTTCCCGCAGGGGTTGACGTCGAGATCCCGCTCCAGGCCTATTTCCGCATCAACGCCCAGAGCTTGGGGCAGTTCGAGCGTACGATTATCATTGCCGAAGAGGGCAGCAATGTTCATTACATCGAGGGATGCACGGCGCCGCAATACGCCGAGGCGGCGCTGCACACCGGAGTGATCGAGATCTTCGTCAAGAAGGGCGCTCATGCACGCTACACGACGATCCAGAACTGGTCGCGCAATGTCTACAATCTCGTGACGCAGCGCGCGCTCGTCGACGAGGACGGACTGATGGAGTGGGTGGACGGCAACCTAGGCAGCGGCGTGACGATGAAGTATCCCGCCGTGATCCTGCGCGGCCCACGGGCCCGCGGCGAGGTCCTTTCCATCGCCTTTGCCGGCGATGATCAGCACTACGATGCCGGGGCCAAGGCGATCCATCTGGCGCCCGACACCAGCTCTATCATCACCTCCAAGTCCATCTCCAAGGGTAACGGACGTTCAGGCTTTCGAGGGCTGGTGCGGGTCGCACATGGTGCCGAGCGAGCCCAGTCCAAGGTCGTCTGCGATGCCCTGTTGCTGGATCCCGCATCGCGCTCGGATACCTATCCCTACATCGACGTCAACGAGGACGATGTGAAGATCGAACATGAGGCCACGGTCAGCCGGATCAGTGAGGATCAGCTCTTCTACCTGATGAGCCGGGGGCTAAGTGAGGCCCAAGCCTCCGCGATGATCATCAACGGCTTTCTGGAGCCCTTCGTAAAGGAGCTGCCGATGGAGTATGCGGTGGAACTGAACCGGCTCGTGCAGCTGCAGATGGAAGGCTCGGTGGGCTAAAGGAGAAGCGATGGTGGAACGTCTCGACGATGCCTTTCCTGACACGACGCTAACCTCGAATACGAGCGCGCGGATCTTGCCGCCCGGGGACGAGGCTGCCCGCTTGCTCTCCGACCTCTACAATGAACCGGATTGGATGCGGCAAGCCCGGCAGGAGGCATGGGCAAGCTATGCAGCGATGGACCTGCCCGACCCCAAGGAAGAGGCGTGGCGACGCACCGACCTGCGTGCCTTTCCGCTCGACGCCTTACGCGTCGTCTTCTCCGCACGCGAGCTGGACGGCATCTACGACCTCCCGCCCTGCTGGGATTACGCGCTGGCACCCGTGGATCAGGTCTCGGGGGTCGTGGTGCACTGCAACGGCGCACGCACCTACGCGACGATGCGGCGCGATGATGCGCTCAACGGCGTCGTGCTGGAAGACCTGCACACGGCCCTGCAAACGCACAGCGAGCTCATCCGTGCCCACTGGATGCAGGGGACAACCACACGTCCCACCTTCAACAAGTTCACGGCACTCAACGCTGCGCTATGGCACGGGGGCACCTTCGTGCACGTGCCCGCGGGCGTGCGCGTCGCACGCCCATTGCAGTCGTTGATCGCGATGGATTCGGACGGTGGTACCGGATTGCACCACACATTGGTCGTGGCGGAGCGAGGCAGCCGCGTCACCCTGATTCAGGATCGCGTCTCCCAGGACCAGCAGGACGAGGTCAACGCCGAGGTCGTGGAAATCCATGCAGAGGCCGGGGCCTGGGTGCGCTACGTTAGTCTCCAGCATTGGAGCGAGCGCCGCCACTCTGTGACCGTACAGGAGGCTCAGGTGGACGCCGATGCCAACTTCGTCTGGGTTTCCGGCACATTGGGGGGCAAGATGACTAAGGATTTCCTGCGCAGCGACCTGCGCGCGCCAGGCGCGCGCTCGACGATGGCGGGGTTCAGCTTTATGCACGGGGATCAACATCTCGATCAGAGCACCTATCAGCACCACCGTGCCGCGGATACCTACAGCGATCTGCTCTTCCGCAATGTGCTGCGCGACCGCACCCGGACCGTCTTCTACGGTATGATCCGCGTAGAAAATGAGGCGGGAGGCGGCACAGAAGGGTACCAGGCTAACCACAACCTACTGCTCGACGATGCACGTGCCCACGCGATCCCCGGGCTTGAGATCCTGGCGAACGATGTGCGCTGCAGCCACGGGGCCACCGTGTCACGCATTGATCCTGAAGAGCTCTTCTACCTGCAGGCCCGGGGCCTGCCGCGCTCATCAGCCGAGAGCCTGATTGTCCAGGGCTTCATCCGCCCGATCGTAGAGCGGACGCCGCTGGCGCACATGCGCCAGCGCATTGAGGATGAGGTCACCGAGCGGTTCTGGCAATCCTCATAGGACGATAAAGGACGCTCAAGCAAGAACGCGAACTCGGTACCGAGTTCGCGTTCTCCTTTTGGTAGGGCGGGTGGGGGTCGAACCCACACGCTCTTGCGAGCAGAGGATTTTAAGTCCACGGCGTCTGCCAATTCCGCCACCGCCCCACGAGACCCCTCCGGATAGCACAAACGGGCATCCGGTCGATGCCCGCGCGTGATGTCCGTGTCGTCGTAAGAGGCGACGGTCGGACTCGAACCGACGAATAAGGCTTTTGCAGAGCCCTGCCTTACCACTTGGCTACGTCGCCATGAGCGGGCTAAGGGATTCGAACCCTTGACCTTCTCCTTGGCAAGGAGACATTCTACCGCTGAACTAAGCCCGCATTACGAGTGAGATTATACAACAGTCTCCAAGATTTGGCAACCCCAAAAAAAACAAGCCGATAGCGCGAGTCGCTTGACAGGGCTATCGCATGGCAGCCATCTTCCGTGAAGCTAGCAGGCCCGTTGCATCGCGCGGACTCCGGCGTCCGACGCCCTCTCCGTGGTGGGCAAGGCTCTTCGAGCTTCCCGGAAGATCAAATGATGGCGCGAGTCGCTTGACTTTTCCCCAGGCCTGTGATATAAAGTGGGTGTCAAAGGCTGAGATCGGGAGAAGTACGTACTCAGACGAGGTTCAGAGAGCCGGCGGTTGGTGCGAGTCCGGTACCTACGGGAGTACTGAATGGCCCCGGGAGTTGCTCGCCGAAAGCGTCTGCCGCGAAGCGGCATGCGACGTAAGTAGTCCGAGACGGAGACGCCACCGTTATCAGGGCGTAGGGCATCGCGCGATTTAACCATTGCGTCGTGTCCGAAACGAGTGAGGCTGGCTTGACTCCCTAACGCGCATTCACGGCGCGTTTTTAGTTTGGGGGCAAGGGCCTAACCAGGGTGGCACCACGGGCAATCGAACGCTCGTCCCTCTTTGCGGGGACGAGCGTTTTTTGTTTGGTGATCATAAGGAGGCATGGATGAGCGAGACCAAGAAGCGGATACTGACAGGCGATCGCCCCACGGGCAAGCTGCACCTGGGGCACTACGTCGGCAGCATGAAGAATCGCGTGGCGCTGCAGGATAGTTATGCCTGCTACTTCATCATCGCCGATCTGCACACACTGACGACCAAGTCGGAGCGCGAGCACCTTGAACTGCTTGACGACAACATCTACAACGTCGTGCTCGACTACCTCGCCGTGGGTATCGATCCGGAGAAGAGCGTCATTTTCCTGCAGTCGGCCATTCCCGAGGAGTACGAACTCGCCCAGCTCTTCGGCAACCTGGTCACGCTTCCACGACTGACACGCTTGCCCAGCATCAAGGATATGGCGCGCGCGGCGAATATGGATGATGAGAGCGTACCCTTCGGCCTGATCGGCTATCCGGTGCTCCAGGCAGCGGACATCCTGCTGCCCCGCGCCCACCTCGTGCCGGTCGGCAAGGACAACGAGGCGCACGTCGAGATCACACGCGAGATCGCCCGCCGCTTCAACCGGATGTACGACACCGAGGTCTTCCCGCTGCCCGACGTGATGATCGGCGATGTACCCACGCTCGTGGGCACTGACGGACAGGCCAAGATGAGCAAGTCCTTGGGCAACGCGATCCTACTCTCCGATGACGCCAAGACGGTAGAGGAGAAAGTGCGTGGGATGTATACCGATCCCAACCGCGTGCGCGCGGACATCCCCGGACGCGTCGAGGGAAACCCCGTCTTCATCTACCATGACGCTTTCAACCCGGACGTCGAAGAGATCAATGACTTGAAGGAGCGCTATCGGCTCGGCAAGGTGGGCGACGTCGAGGTCAAGCGTAAGCTGTCCCGCGCCATCAACGCCTTCCTCGATCCTATCCGAGAGCGTCGCGCAGCCTACGAGGCCAAGCCCGGGCTGGTCGAGGAGGTTCTCGTCGAGGGAACGCGCCGTATGCAGAAGGAAGCGGAGACGACGCTTGATATGGTCTACAGCGCGATGGGGTTGGCGGGGCCCAGGCTGCGCAAGGTCCTGCAGAAGAGAGCGGACGCGTTCCGTCTCTTCCCACGTGACTGAGGGTCCCACCGCAGCCGTCTGCTGAGAAGGAGCAAGCTATGTACATCACAGGGGTCAGGCTACACCATGAGCACTATCCGACGAATCGGTATTATCCGTTCAACGTGCCGATCCTCAGGACCTCGTCTCAACTGACCTTTCACCGGCCGGTCACCTTTTTCGTCGGTGACAATGGGTCGGGGAAGTCCACCCTGTTGGACGCCATCACGCGCAAGTGTGGTGCGCACGTCTGGGACACGCCCAAGCGCCATCACGCGCACGCCAACCCCTACGAAGCCCGCCTGGTGGACTTCATCGACGTCGTGTGGGGCGCCCAGCGTGTCGCCGGGTCGCTCTTCAGGGCCGAGTCGTTCCGCGAACTGGCCGATTTTCTCGATGACGTCGCGATCTGCGATCCCGGGCGGCTCAAGTACCACGGCGGGCAGATGTTGAATACGCTATCGCACGGACAGGGCATGTTGGCCTATTTCAAGGGCCGTTGCGACCGAGCGGGTCTCTACCTGCTCGATGAGCCGGAATCCGCCCTGTCGCCGACCAACCAGGTGGTCTTTCTACAGCTCCTGCGGTCGTTCGCCGCTCAGGGGCGCGCGCAGTTCATCATCGCTACGCATTCGCCCATTCTGTTGGCGCTCCCGGGCGCCCAGATCTTCAGCTTCGACGGGCCCCGTATCCAGGAGGTGAGCTATCAAGAGACCGAGCACTACCAAGTCTACCGGGATTTCTTTGACCATCAGGATGAGCTGTTGAGGGCATCTGATACAGTCAAGGGAGGGGAGGTGCCGGCGATGGCGCCGGCGCCTGAGGGCAGACAGCGCCTGGAGGCCTAAGCGCCAAGCGCATGCATAAGCCATTCTAACCAGAAGAAGGAGTGATCACGATGAACCAGTATAAGTATCTATTGTCAGAGAAGGATATGCCGACACAATGGTACAACATCCTGGCGGACATGAAGAATCCCCCGCCACCCTATCTGCATCCGGCAACCCTGGATATGATGACGCCCGACGATCTGGCGCCGGTCTTCCCGGCGGGCTGTATCGAGCAGGAGACCAGCCGCGAGCGCTTTATCGATATCCCGGAGGAGGTGCAGGACGTTCTAAGGATGCACCGTCCCTCCCCCCTCATCCGCGCGCACCGTTGGGAGAAGGCGCTCGACACGCCGGCCAAGATCTACTACAAGTGGGAGGGCGTCAGCCCCGCGGGCAGCCACAAATCGAACACCGCGATTGCCCAGGCCTACTATGCCAAGCAAGAGGGGTTGAAGGGCTTCGCCACCGAGACCGGGGCCGGGCAGTGGGGCTGTGCCCTCAGTCTGGCGGGCGCCTACTTCGGCCTGAAGATCAAGGTCTTTATGGTTGCCGTCTCCTACCGCCAGAAGCCCTACCGGCGCGTGATGATGGAAACATGGGGCGCCGAGGTGGTACCCAGTCCCAGTTCAGAGACCCATGCCGGACGCGCCATCCTGGAACAGGATCCCGACACGCCCGGCAGCCTGGGGATGGCCATCAGTGATGCGCTGGAATATGCGATGACGCATGAGGGGTACAAGTACTCGTTGGGCAGCGTGGTCAACTTCGTGCTGCTTCACCAGACGGTCATCGGCCTCGAGGCGATGAAGCAACTGGAAATGGCCGGCGACAGCCCGGACATCCTCATCGGCTGTGCCGGCGGCGGCAGCAACGCAGCGGGTCTGATCTATCCCTTTATGCGCGGCAAGCTGACGGGCGAGACTCCCGACTTGCGCGCGATCTTCGTCGAGTCCACCGCGTGCCCGAGCATGACACGTGGCGCCTACGCCTACGACTGGGGTGACACGGCGAAGACCGGGCCGGTAGCCAAGATGCACACCGTCGGCCACGGCTTCGTCCCGGCGCCGGTCCACGCCGGAGGACTGCGCTATCACGGCATCGCGCCGACCATCTCCTCGCTGCTGAACGATGGTCTTGCCGAGGCACGAGCGTACCATCAGAACGCCGTCTTTGACGCCGCCCTCAGTTTCAGCAACGCCGAGGGCACCATCGTGGCGCCTGAGACTGCGCATGCCATCCGAGCAGCCTATGATGAAGCTCTGGCATGTAAGGAGGCAGGCGAGTCAAAGGTCATCGTCTTCAATGCCAGCGGCCACGGTCACTTCGACCTCGGGGCCTACGATGCTTACCGTCGCCAGTCCCTGGATGACTATCAGTTGGAAGACCAGAGACTGCAGGAAGCCCTGAAGGATCTGCCTGACGTCAAGGGCTAGCGGGCAGGTTCCGCCCATCAAACAACCAGCGCCCCCTGCACAGGGGGCGCTGGTTGGCGTTAGCATAGCTGTGTGCTAGGCACCGACCTCGGATAGACGTCGCGTCTGCTCGTCAAGCGCCAGCGCTTCAACAAAGGCGTCGATCTCACCCTCCATCACGCCGGGCAGGTTGTACGAGGTCATCCCAATCCGATGATCCGTGACACGATTCTGCGGGAAGTTGTAGGTGCGAATCTTCTCACTGCGCTCGCCGGTACCGACCTGTGTGCGACGCGCCTCCTCAAGCGCGGCGACCTGGCGCTGGTGCTCGGCCTCAAAGAGCCGGGCCCGTAGCACGCGCATCGCGCGCAGCTTGTTCTGCGTCAGCGAGCGTTCGCTTTCGCAGGTCACGACCATGCCGGAGGGCTTGTGCAAGATGCGCACCGCGGTATCGTTCTTCTGCATGTGCTGCCCGCCCGGGCCGGATGACCCGTACGTGGTCAGCTCGAGATCGTTAGCGTTGATCGTGATCTCAACCTCATCGACCTCGGGCAGGACAGCGACGGTCACGGTGGAGGTATGGATGCGTCCACTTGACTCGGTCACAGGCACGCGCTGGACGCGGTGCACCCCGCTCTCGTACTTGAGGCGCGAAAAGGCCCCCTTCCCCTCAATGGAGAAGATAACTTCCTTGTAACCACCGATCCCCGTGCGACTCTCGCTGATCAGCTGGGTCTTCCACCCCGGTTGGAGCTCAGCATAGCGCGTGTAAAGTCGGAACAGCTCGGCGGCAAAGAGTCCCGCCTCATCGCCGCCCGCGCCGGCGCGGATCTCGATGATCACATCCTTATCGTCGCGCGGATCCTTAGGAATGAGCAGCAGCCGCAGACGATCCTCAAGTGCCGCCTGACGCTCGGAGAGCCGCGCGAGCTCATCCTGCGCCATCTCGCGCAGCGCCGGGTCATCGTCCGCCAACATCTCCTCGACGCCCTCGATCTCCTCCAGAACGCCGCGATACGCGCGATAGGCCGAGACACGCTCCTCGAGTTCAGCCCGCTCAATCGCGTACTCCGTGACCTTCTCATAATCCTGGGCGATGTCCGGATCTGCCATCAGGCGGTTCAGCTCCTGGAACCGCTCCTCCAGCACATCCATCCTCTCAAACATCTTCTGAGTATCCACTTGGCTTGATCCCTTCTAGCGACATGACAAACGGCCCGGTTGGACGGGCCGTCAAGGGTCCTCGCGTATATGGGCCCACCAGGATTCGAACCTGGAACCGACCGGTTATGAGCCGGCTGCTCTAACCGTTGAGCTATGAGCCCGAATAGAGCGGGCGACGGGAATCGAACCCGTATCTTTAGCTTGGAAGGCTAAGGCTCTACCATTAAGCAACACCCGCAGATAGCGGCATTATACCACAGACAAGGGTAGTGACAACGACGGCGCAGAGCTATCGCAGAGAACGACGGGCAGCCACCTTCAAAGAGGGTACCGCGGTACCATCACCCAGGTCGTAGGAGCCATCAACCGATTTCGTCCAGGAACTCGTGAAGAGCGTGCCGGACGGCGTAGGCCGCGGCCTCGGCACGGTTCGTGAGATCAAGCTTGGAGAGAATACTGCTCACGTAGTTGCGTACCGTGCCCTCACCCAGGAAAAGCTCCTTAGCGATCTCCTTGTTGGTCAGTCCCTCCGACACCAATCCCAGCACCCGCAGCTCCTGCTCGGTCAGGTCCCTGAAAGCCGCCGCCTGCTCACGGCGGGTCGCTTCACGCACCCGTGCCAGAACGCGCTGCGTGACGGCAGGATCCAACAGAGCATCGCCCTCAGCAACGCGACGAACGGCGCGAACGAGCTCTTCGCCACCTCCCTGCTTGAGCACATAGCCCGCAGCCCCCGCGCTGATCGCATCGAAAAGCATCTCATCCTCAGCATAGGAGGTGAGCATCAACACGTGGACATCGGGGAACCGCTCTTTGATCTCGCGGCAAGCCTCGATCCCGTTCTTCCCGGGCATGCGGATATCCAGGATCACAACCTCAGGATGGTGCAACGAGACCTTCTCAAGGGCCTCATCCGCCGACGCCGCTTCGTCCACGACGGCGAAGTCAGGCTGGTTACTCAGAAGCGACCTCAGCCCCAGACGAACTACCTCGTGATCATCTACCACCAGAATTCTATACGTCATAGCTCCCTCACATATAGGGTACTCTCAGATCATAAGTCACGCCCTCACCAGGCGCGCTCTCAAGTCGTAGCGTGCCGTCGAGTAGCCGGGTGCGCTCGCGGATGTTCCGCAGACCATACCCCTTGCTTACCAACAGCTTCTCCATGCCCACGCCATCATCGGAGATCGTCAGACTGAGACTCTCCTCATCATAGGTCAACTGCACCTGCACCCAGCGTGCCCTGGCGTGCTTGGCCGTATTGGAAAGGATCTCACGCACAATCTGGAAGATGTGCCGGCGTCGCGTCGTCGAATGAATGGGGTGTGGCGTACCGACTACCTCAAATTGCGTCTCCAGCAGCGTGTTGATGTGAAAGTCGCGCAATAACTGCTCAATGCCCGTCTGCAGATCCTCGTCCGACATATCGCTACGCAGGTCGAAGATGTAGCGGCGGATGTCGAAGATTGTGTTACTCAAGTTGTCCATCACGCGCCCAAGCTGCGCCTGTGCCCGCTCCGGATCATCGGGAATCACCGGGAGGACGCTCTCCAGGAGCAGTCCCGCAGCATAGAGCGACTGGATGATACCATCGTGCAGCTCTCTTCCGATTCGCTCACGGTCGTCGACCAGGGCCTGCAGCCGCTCCACGCTCTCTACCCATTCCTCGATCTCGCCCTGAATCGTCGTCAATGACCGCCCCAGACCGTAGGCCATACCCGCTCCGACTGCAGCCCAGGCCCAACCCTCAAGGACCACCTCAACCCATGACGCCCCCAAAAGAGAGGCCAGGTGACTCAAGAGTGCCGGAAACGCGAGAAGGTTGAGCGCGGCGAATCCAACCATCGTGATCTCAACCAGCTGAAGGTCAGGACGAACGCGTCGTCGGATCGACGGGTCAAGCGAATCATAGCTCTGCCGGCGCAGTCCCATCCCGGTGAGGAGTCCGCCGGGTACAGCTAACGCGTAGCGCAGACCGACGACCACAGGCCCCGCCACCTCTTCCCACGCCCATCCCCGTGCCCAGAACACGAGCAGACAGGGGGCAATCCAAAGCAGGGAGATCAGAGCGAACAATCCCTTGATCCGACGGTGATAGACCTCCTCCGTCATAAAGGTCTGAAGGCCGAAGACCAATAACGCCGTGTAGGAGAACCCCAAGACGCACAGGGACGCGTAGGTCGGAACCGCCGCCTCCAGGACGGACAACTCCAGCAGCAGCGTGTACCAGGCATAGAGAGCCTCGCCGAAAGCAAAGACACCCAGCCAGGCCAGATGACGCGCATAGGAGATGCGACGGCTGCGGTAGCGGAGGAAGGTCACGGTCAATCCGAGCGTGTAGAAGATCAGCCCGTGACAGAACCGCCCTAACACAGCCCAGATGGTCATTGCCTCCATGTCATCACCGTATAATCCCCGGCAAGGGTCCAGCCGATACAAGCTCACCGCGTGTGGATGGTGATCCGCTCAGGAAGTCTAGCACGATGTGCGAGTTTTCGCCAGAACCTTGCATGGACATCACGGAGTGCTGTATCTTGATTGATCCCCTGACGCGGCTATACTTGAGGGGTCATGGACCTATTTGAGTTTGGCCGACAGGATCAGATCCGCCAAGAGGCACCGCTCGCCGCCCGTATGCGTCCACGCACGCTGGATGAGTTCGTGGGGCAGGCCCATATCATCGGCCCGGGAAGGCTGTTGCGCCGTGCTATCGAGGCGGATCGGTTGTTCACGTCGATCCTCTTCTGGGGTCCCCCCGGCGTCGGAAAGACGACGCTGGCGGCTGTCATCGCCAACACCACCGAGGCTCGCTTTGAGACGCTGAACGCGGTGCTGGCCGGTGTGGCAGACCTGCGCAAGTTGGTCGACGCAGCCCGCGAGCGACGTGCCATGTACGGCACGCGCACGCTGCTGATGGTCGATGAGATTCACCGCTGGAACAAGGCACAGCAGGACGGGCTGCTGCCCGTGGTCGAGGACGGCACCGTGACGTTGATCGGCGCCACCACGGAGAACCCCTACTTCTCGATCATCTCCCCCCTACTCAGCCGCTCGCGGATCTTCCGGTTCCATGCCCTCACCGTTGAGGAGATCGAGGACTTACTTGATCGAGCCTTGACGGACAAGGAACGCGGGTACGGCAGGCGCCGGATTGTGCTCGACGAGGATGCCCGACGCCACCTGGCAACGTTCGCCGATGGAGACGTGCGCAGCGCACTGAACGCGCTGGAACTGGCAGTTGAGTCGACCACGCCCGATGAGGGGGGGACCATTTCCCTCACCCTGGAGGTTGCGGAGGAGTCCATTCAGCGCCGGGCGATGCAGTACGATCGGTCGGGGGATGAGCACTACAACACCGCCAGCGCTTTCATCAAGTCGATCCGCGGTTCCGACCCGGACGCCGCGCTCTACTATCTGGCGAAGATGGTCCTCGCGGGCGAGGACCCGCGGTTCATCTTCCGGCGCCTGATCATCGCCGCTGCTGAGGATATCGGCCTAGCCTCACCGATGGCCATCGCGGTGGTGATGGCGTGTGCGCAGGCCTTCGAGTGGGTGGGGCTGCCGGAAGGACAATACCACCTCGCCGAGGCCACGCTCTACCTGGCAACGGCGCCCAAGTCCAACAGCGCCGGCGCCTACTGGCAGGTACGCAGTTACCTTGAGGAGCATGGCTATCTACCGCCACCGGTCTACCTGCGCGATGAGCACACGCTGCTCAACGAGGAACGAAGTGCCGGGCCGGCGTACAAGTACCCCCACAGCTACCCGGGCGGCTGGGTCAAGCAACGCTATCTGCCCGAGGGCGTCGAGGGAGGGTGGTACCAACCCAAGAACATCGGCTATGAGGAACGCATAGCCGACTTTGTGAAGAAGCTGCGCGACAAGCAGGATGGATGATGTGGAATTGCGGGCCGACCACGAAACATATGGTATCATGAAGCCGGGAAACATGGAGGGCGGAGCGAACCTATGACGAGTGATCCGATTACAAACAGAGTGGCGCGGATTCTGAGCCAATCATCCCATGTGCTTGTACCGTTGGAGGAGCTTTATGACCAACTCGCCAACGAGGGCTTGATGGTGTGGATGACGCCCGAGCTGCTCGAGCAACTACTGATCGACGACGAACGATTCGAGGTCTACGAGGGTCTAGCTGACTCGGACCTCTTCAATCCGATGATCCAAGCAGAACTGCAGATGCGGGGTCTGCTGGGTGGTCCCCTGGTGCTGCTGCGCGAGCGTGTCTCCTCGACAGAGGAGGTGATGCTGGACATGCTGTTGCACCTCCAGGAGATGAACAGCGCACTGGAGACCGCCTGGCAGCTTCGTCCCGAGGGCAATCCCGAGGTCGAGGCCGAGTTGCTGAACCTGTTGATGATGGGGGATATGCTGGAGCGGGAGATCAAGCGAGCGCTCGATACCGGCGCGATCATTATCGAGCTGGACCCAAGTGATGAGAAGGATCTGGGGACAGGTTAGGCCATTCGGAGATCGAGCCGAGAAGCCAAACGGGGAGGTGAAATCACCTCCCCGTAGCCTTATCCGGAGGCAGCTCCGTGCGTTGACCCTCGTCGCGATCGTGCTGGGCACCCTCGCATGTAGCCGCTCCACGCGACGGCTTGAACACATCAAGGATGTGGGAGTGTTACGGGTTGCCATCGACCCTACCTTCGCCCCTTTCGAGGTGATCAACGAGGACGGGCACATCGTGGGGTTGGATGCCGATCTCGCTGATGAGATCGCCCGCCGTCTGGGCGTCCAAGCACATCTGGTGACAACCGGCTACGACGCGCTCTATGATGCGCTCACGGTGGATCGGGCCGACGTGATCATCTCTGCGCTCTATCCCGACCCCGCCCGCACCGGCGCCTTTGCCTTCACCCGGCCCTACTTCGATGCCGGCCAGGTTTTGGTCATGAGAGGAGGTACCCCCATCTCTGAGGTAGACGATCTCGCCGGGCGATCGGTCGTGTGCATCTTCGGAACGTCCGGCCACATGGAGGCCCTACGATGGGAAGCAGTGCTCAACCCTCCTCCTGAGCTGGTCACGGCTGACGATGCGGACGCAGCTGCGGCGCTGCTACGAGAGGGCGCCGTCGAGGTCGCGATCATGGACCACGTGGCAGCGCAGGCTCACCTTCATGGCGACCCTTCGCTCCATATCGTGATGCCGCCCATCAGCTCGGAGCCCTATGCGATCGCGGTGCGGCGGGAGGACGAGGACCTGCGGGAAGCCATCGACGAAATCTTGGCGGAGATGGAGCGCGAGGGACAGATCGCCGCGCTCGTCGAGACCTGGCTGCGGCCCTGACGTGCTTTGACAAACGGACAGCCCCCAGTACAATCCGGCAGTGTGACGTCCAGCTCAAGTCAACAAGGAGAGGCATGGCAGAGGTACACATTTCCGAGCACCCACTGGTCAAGCACAAACTCACCCTGCTCAGAGACAAACAGACAGAGCCCAAGAAGTTCCGGGAGCTGATCCGTGAGATCACACTGCTGCTCGCTTACGAGGCACTGCGCGACCTTGAGGTCTGCCAGAAGATGGTGGAGACACCTCTGGAGCCGACCTGCGGCTATAAGCTGGCCGAGCCCATCGGCCTGATCCCCATCCTGCGCGCGGGACTGGGGATGGTTGAGGGCATTTGGGAGATGATACCCTCCGCCGAGGTATGGCATATCGGTCTCTTCAGGGACGAGCAGACACTGAGGCCCGTAGCTTACTACAACCGCCTTCCGGTCCACCCCACCGTCTCCGTCTGCCTGATCCTTGATCCGATGCTGGCAACGGGTGGGTCTGCCGTGAAGACGGTGGAGATACTCAAGAATTGGGGCGCCAACAGGATCAAGTTCCTGGGACTGATCGGGGCCCCTGAGGGCGTGGAGGCGCTGACGTCCCAACATCCGGACGTGGACATCTACCTGGCAGCTTTGGATAGCCACCTAAACGAACACGCCTACATTGTGCCCGGATTGGGGGACGCAGGCGACCGTCAATTCGGCACCGCTTGATCTCCCACGAGGCGTTGGCCCCCATTATGCTGCATCGATGACCTTGTCGATGCAGTCGCACGAGGTAAGGAGGCAGGCGTCGATTTGGCCTATGGGCTTGAGTACGCGCTGATTTTGGTCATCGGCGGGGTTATCGCCCTTGTATTGACTCCGTTGATGGGCAAGCTGGGCCTCCGCCTCAACATCGCCCAGGCGCCTGGAGGGCGACGCCAACACCGGGGTGTGATCTCGCGCCTGGGGGGCATGGGATTGGTACTGGGCTTCTATGGCGCGATCATCCTCTCGCGCATCCTGGCGATCCCGACGTCCGATCCCAACGAGACCCGCCGCTTCTGGGGGCTGATCATCGGCGGCGCCCTGATGACGATCGTGGGACTCCTCGACGATCGCTATGACCTGCCGGCAAGCGCTCAATACACAGGCTATGTGTTAGCCTCGGTCGTTGCCACGGCGAGCCTCATCATCCTGGAACGCTTCAACAATCCGCTCACGGATCGCACCATCGTCCTATCGGCCCTGATCTACATACCCCTGACCCTTTTCTGGATGACGGGGATGATCGTCACCGTCAACTGGTTGGACGGGCTCGACGGGCTGGTTGCCGGCGTCGCGGCCATCCTGGCCCTCGTCCTGAGCATCCATATGTACCGGAGCGGGCAGTACAGCGTCGTACCTCAAGCCGTCGCCCTACTGGGAGCGTCGTTGGGGTTTCTTGTCTTCAACGTGTCGCCGGCACGGGTCTTTCTGGGCAGCAACGGCGCCTTCTTCCTCGGCTACGTCATCGGCGCGCTGGGGCTCGTCGCCGGCGGTCGCGTAGCTACAGTGCTTCTGGTGATGGGGATCCCCATTGCCGATGTCGCCTGGACGATCCTCGACCGCTGGCGCCATGGGCTACGCCCCTTCAGCGGAGATCGACGGCACCTGCATTTCCGGCTTCAGGATGCCGGCATCTCCACACGCACCATCGTCTTCATCTACTGGGCATTCTGCGGAGTCGCGGGATTCCTGGGGCTCGTGCTTACCTCGCGCCTTTACAAGCTTCTGGCGTTGGGCGGACTGGGGTTCCTGACCATAGGCCTGCTGCTCTATCTGAGTTGGGACAAACCCAACAGCGCTCCGTGAGTGATGAGCGATGATGGTGAGTTAAGATGACGGGTCCGTCACATGAGGTCCCGACGCGCCGCATCCGCAGATGCCACCTTCTGCACCTGCTTGTGCTGTTGGTCGCCTGTACGCGACCCGGCCCTGAGATCGTGCCTTCGCCCACGTCCCAACAGGTCACACCGGCCCCAAGTCCGACGACCCTCTCGGAACCGCCCGTGACCGAACAGCGACTTGTCATCTGCACACTAGAGCCGCGGGCTGCCGGCCCCTTTGTGAGCACGCCGGCCAATGATGACTTGCTGGCGCTTTTCTATGAACCGCCGATCGAGCGGGTCGCCTATGGGTGGGAGGCACGCCTCGTTGAACGGGTTCCCACCCTCGAGAATGGCGACGTTATCACGCGCCCTATGCCGGTGAGTGAGGGAACGCGCTACGTCGACGCCCTGGGATACGTCCGGCACTACACCGGAATGGCGGAGATTCAACTCCCACAACTCGTCGTGACCTTCACGCTCAAGCCGGACCTTCTCTGGTCTGACGACCACCCACTGACCTCGAAGGATGTGTTACTCGGTTATCACCTTGCGCAGCTTCCCGAGGCCGAAGGCGTATGGCGCGATTTGGCCGAGCGCACCGCACGTCTGCTTGCCCTCGATGACCTCCGCCTGCGGTGGGAGGGGGTTCCCGGCTACCTCGATGCAGGCTATCCCGGCTTTCTCTTCCCACCACAACCGGCCCACCGCTGGCAAGGACAGACGCTCGCCCATATCCTGAGCGACCGCACACCGCCGGCCACGGGCGCCTATCGCATCGTCGCATGGGAGGCCGGTCGGGAGATTCGCTTTGTGCCCAATCGCAACTACAGCGGTGAGACACCGCAGCTGGACGAGGTCATCGTGCGCTTCCCGCAGATCGCCTTGGAGACCTGGCACACACTGATCGCCGACGGCACGTGCGATCTCATCCCGCCCTATCCCATCGCGCTGACCTCCTGGCAGCAGTGGGCTCAGCTCGGGTCGGCAGGGCAGGTCACTCTATGGGCCGACGTCGCCTCAACCATGCTGCGGCTCGACTTCAACACAGACCCGGTCGCACACCCATCCGGTGACACGATCCGTCCACTGCAGGACCCAGCGGTTCGCCAGGCCCTGGCCGGATGCATCAGCCGGAAGCAGCTTGCCCAGACCCTTCCTGCGGAAGCGATAGCGGAGGCAATCGGATTTGTCCCTCCGAATCATCCAGCCTATGACGCAACCGATCGTGTGACGTACAATCCACAGGCGTCCAAACGCGCACTGGATGAGATCGGATGGCAAGACCTGGATCAGGATGGAACCAAGGAGGCGTACGATGTGCCGGGCATCAGCGATGGAGAGCCCTTGAGTCTCACGTTGCACTTTGCCTCCCAGTATTTCGTCGTTGCTGCCCATATCGCGGATGATCTGGAGACCTGCGGCGTCAACGTCGACCTGCAGCCGACGGATGGCCAACAACTCTACACGCCCGGCCCGGTGAGCCCGCTCTTCGGGCGATGGTTTGACCTGGCGCTACTCGGATGGCAAGCGGATATCCCCGCTATCTGCGGGGTGTGGTTGAGCCGGCGCATCCCCAATGAGGCCGGCGGCTGGACCGGCGAGAACTTCAGCGGCTATACGTCCGCGACCTACGATGCGGCGTGCGAGCGTGCCCTTACATCCATCGACCCGGCAGAGCAAAGCGCAGCGCTGAACGCGGCCCAACAGGAGCTGGATAGGTCCTTACCGAGCCTTGTGCTGGCGTGGCGACCCTACTGGTTCGCGGCCCGGCCCGAGGTCCAGGGGCTTCGTCCGGATGCCTCGGCCTTGGGCACGCTCTGGAATATCGAGGAGATCTCCATAGCGGAGAGGACCGCGATCCCTTAAGCTGCCCATCTTAGTCGATGCCCTGCGGTGCAGCATGACTCGACTCGGGGACGCCGGCACGGCACAGGAGGAAGTAGGATGCACGCCCTGGCAGATGTCCGAGCACAGCTGAGTTGGAGGCATTTCCTCAAGGGCCAAGACCATCACCTGGACTGCTATCGCGAGATGCCGATGGTGACGGAGGGCGCCTTCGGCTTCAGCTCGAACGCGATGTACAGCTTCGCCTTCCTGGCGCTCTGAGGTATAGCGCTCCTCTGGGCATCGCGGGCGGCCCTGGCGCTAGCTCTCTTCCAGCACGCTTACATCTGGGGGCATTGGTATTGCACGGAACAGCCTGACCTCTCCGTGCTCTAACGCCGACACGAGCTGAGTTTACTCCAGTTCCGCCTGCCATTCGGCGAGAACGGCCTCGTAGGCTGCAATGGTTGCCGCTTGCGTGGCATCAAAGAGCGCACCACGACCGATCCAGTCGTGGTCCTGATAGACATAGGCGTCCTTGAGAAACCCCCGGAGATCATCCATCGTGAAATTCGGGTCATCCCGCCGGCGCTCGAGGAGCTGCCGGTGAAGCGACGCATAGGTCTCGCGGTAGCGCCGTGAGATGATGTCCTCGTCAGTCGCCATGGACTCTTCTCCCGGCCTTGTCCGCGACCCCGGCCAGGAAACGCGACCGGTCGACGATGAAGCGTTCGTGCTCAGCCTCACCGACCTTCTCCTCCTCATCCCACGCCTCAACACGAAAGCGCAGGCGGCGCCGATCCACCTCGAGCAGCTCGGCCCGTATGCGGACCTGCATACCCACGGGCGTCGCCGCCAGATGTCGCATATCGACCCGCGTACCCACGGCGGTGTTGCCCTCCTCAAGCCATGGCTCGATCGCGGCCTGAGCCGCGCTCTCCATCAGAGCGATGAGATGTGGGGTGCTGAGGACAGGCACCAAGCCGCTGCCATACGCCGCAGCAGTGTCCGCCTCCAGCACCGTGTGTGTCAACTCGCCGATCAGACCCGGCTCGATCGCCATCGAACTCTCCCCTTTCACCATCCATCCCCCACGGTTAGGAAGACAACATCGGTACGATAAAGCCGAAGAGGCACCATAGATCAAGGGCCGCCATGGCCAGCAGCCATCCGCCTCCGAAGACACTGCGCCAGCGGCGCGGAGAGAACGCCAGTGTCGGCAGGGCGAGGCCTGCCGCACCCAACATCGCGATGGGCCAGAGCGCCGGATCTCCCTGGATCAAGCCGATAACCCCGACCCCGGTGACGGTGAGTAAGAGCGCCAGCGCTGTGCCGACAGCCAGGCGGGGCTCGGCCAAACGCTCCCAGCCCAGCGCTGTACCCAAGGCCAACAGTGGAAGCGCGGGAAAGAGATAACGCCCCTGATGCTGCACATACGTGAGATTGTAAACGACGTACATACCGATGGTCAACACCGCACTGGCCCCCAGCAGCACCAACGCATCACGCTGGCGCGCCTCGATGCCTGCCTGCACGCTATCAAGGAGGCGCCAGAGCGCGCCGTAGATCGTCAACGATGAGAAGATGGCCAGCGCCTGATAAACGCGCAGATCCAGCACCACCCCCATCCAACCGAACTGGCCCCAGAACGAGCGGAAGGTCGTCCAGATTGCGTTGCGGAGGAAGGGTACGGCGCCCTCGCGCGCTAGCCAATCGGCGGTCAAGGGTTGCCCGAGGACGACCTCATCGTGCCGTATCAGCCCCATCAGGTCGGGCCAGCCGTAGACCGTGATATTGCGGATCCACCACATTCCGCCCAAGAGCATGGCGGGGATCAGCATCATCGCCAATTGCTGTGACGCCCAACGTCGAGGCATCCCGGCGCGCCGGTAGCGCAGCAGGGCAACGACCAGCATCAAGGGGAGGACACCATAGGCCGTGCTCTTGGTCAGTAACAGCGCGCCGGCAACCACACCCAGGGCCCATACCGACACATGCCCGCGCAAGTAACGCAACGCCAGCCACAGCCAGAGCCATAGCAAGGCCATCACCAGTGCGTCATTGTTGACGGAGGCCATCATCGCCACATACTGTGGTATGAAGGCGACCAACCCACCCCCAAACCAGCTGACCCCGGGCTGAGTCGGGCAGAACTCGCGCAGGATCAGAAAAACCATCACGACGCCGACAGCTCCTAAGAGCAATGAGAAGAGGCGCAGCGCCAGCACGGCCCCCCCGGAGACCCAATACACGGGCACCGCGAGAAGGTAATACAGGGGCGGCTGGTGGTCTTCGTACTCCAGAGAGAGGACCGACAACTCCGGCGGGAAACCCTCGGTGGTCAAGCGGTGGATGTAATCTTGATCGTAGTCTCCCGGTTCCATCACCGGGAAGCCATGGCCCTGAGCCAGGGAACGAATGTAGTTATAGTGTGCCGGTTCATCGGGTGCTTGCCAGACCGGCGTAGCAGCAGCAAAGAGGCTGCCGATCACCAGATAGGCTACCAGGATCACAACACCCGGTCCATAGGCCTTCATAGCCCTCCCCCTTCGGGATCCATGACCGCCGTCACTGATACTCAAGTCGCACACCCTTGAGGCGTTCGATAACTTTCTGCAAAGCGAAAATCCCAGCAAAGAAGGGCAGGTCGACGAGCAGCGTGCTGGCTCCCAAGAGCACCACCCAGCGCAAAGCCAGGGTCAGGACCTGGCCCACACCGTCCACCACCGGCGCCGTTCCCCCTGCCATGATGAGCAATCCGAACACAACAGTGAGCACCAAGACCAGCAGCGGCCACGCATGCAGATCAGAACGGCTGGGAAACATCGTATTGCTGATCGCGAAGACCAGATAGGCCCACAACCAGACATCCGGTGCCCTCAGCACATCCAGGAAGCCTATAGCCCCGGCGCGCCAGTCGCCCTGAGAGAGCGCCGTGAGGATCTCGGGCGTGCTAAAGACGAGGTGACCGATGACGACGACCGCGATGCTGCCGACGAACAGCGGTGCGCCCCCAATCAGGCTGGCGCGCAGAAAGTCGGTCTCCTGGATAGGCACGAAGCCCAATTGGATGCGCCGAGCGGCACGTTTGGGCAGTAGATTAATCCGTCCGATCTTAACACCCACCAGCTTAGCCGTCAACGCATGACTCATCTCGTGAAGAAAGACACCGGGAAGTAGGACGATGGCGTAGAGCCACAGAGCGATCTCGTGGTCACCCGTCAACAAAAGCATCACG
>CAZYYC010000033.1:0-24645 GCA_964650935.1 uncultured Anaerolineales bacterium | reverse complement strand
GTCGAGGTTGAGGGCGTGTTCGTGGGGGATGTGGAAGGGATGGTCGTAGGAGACGTTGGCCTGGTTGACCGTGAACCACCCGCTGCTGCCCTTGCCGCTGCCCTCAAGTGCGACCTTCTTGGCGATCATCGTGCACATCGTTATCCCCCCTTGCCCGTCTGCCTAGAGATACTTGTTCAGGAACGCGAAGATCTTTTCCCAGCCGTCGACCGCCTGCTGCTGACGATAGTTGGGGCGATGGTAGTAGAAGAAGCCGTGACCCGCGCCCGGATATCTGTGAAACTCGTAGACCTTGCCGTGCTCGATCAGGGCCTGCTCGTGGAGGTCGACCTGCTCCGGACTGGGGCTGGTGTCGTCATCGCCGAAGAGGCCCAGGATGGGGCAGGCAAGGTCGGGGGTGTAGTCGATCGGGGCTACGGGATGGTTGGCGTTCAGGTCGCTTTCGGACATCACGACCCTGCCGCCCCAGCAGTCGATCACCGCGTCCACGTTCGGGAGCCGGCAGGCTGCCAGGTAGGCGTGCCGACCTCCGGAACAGGTGCCGAAGAGCGCGATCTTGCCGTTGATGAAGGGCAGGGCGCGCAGATACGCCATCGCGCCGGCGACGTCCCCCACCACCTGACCATCGGGGATGCCGCCATCCGCACGGACCTTGACCGCGACGTCCTCGGGCGTGCCGTGCCCGACCCGGAAGTAGAGGTTGGGGGAGAGCGCGGCGTAGCCGTGGTGGGCGAACCTGCGGGTGGCCTCCCGATACCATTCGTCCCAGCCCGGCATATGGTGGATCAGCACGACGGCAGGGAAGGGGCCGGCGCCCAGAGGCCGGGAGAAGTAGGCGTTGATCAGCGTACCGCCGTCGCCCGGCACGGTCACCGTCTCAGCCAGCATGCCTTCATACATATCCGTCCGGATCATCTCAACCTCCTTGATTGTGTGCCGCGGATACCTATGATCTCTAGCTCCGCGTCACGGACAGAGTGTAGCCGTTGGTCGTCTCCCCATCCGGCGCGACAACCTCGATGGTGACCGTCTGCGGGTCACCCGTCAAGGCTACCCTGAACGGCTGCCCCGATGTCGCCTGCTTACCGTCCACGGTCAGCGCGGCGTGGCTGCGGGACATCGCGGTGGCGATGATCTCGACGGCGCCGGTCTGTTGCAGGGTGGCGGTGTAGTCCGACCGTTGCGGCTTGAAGGGCTCGACCATGGTTGCCCCTATAACCTGCAGGTTGCTCAGGGTTGCGATGGCGTCGGACGGCGCGCTGAGACAGGTGTCGCGATGGACGTTGATGGAAGCCCAGTTGGGATCGGTGAGGCGGTCGCCGCAGACGCTCTTCCAGACGCCGGCGGGGCGGGGCGAGGGGACGAGGACATCGGGGCCGAGGTCGATCAGCTGCTGAGCGGCCTCCTGCAGGTTGTCCAGGTAGGCCTCGCCCTCCAGGTAGCGCGCGCCGTGACCTCCACAGATGTACCGTATCCTCCCCGCTACCTTCGAGCGGAAGACCTGCAGGGCCGACAGATAATCGTCGACGCCATCCGCACTCATCTGCAACCACAGGGCATCCACGATCGTGGGGCCGTTACTGCCGATGGCGTCGCCGGCGAGGAGGATGCCGCTGGGCTCGTCCAACAGGGCCAGACAGCCCTTGGAGTGACCCGGGATGTGGTAGACCGTGAGGCGCCGGTAACCGAGGTCAAAGACGAAGCCCTCGTCGATCGGTCGGACGGCGCTCAGGTCGATGTCGAAGTTGAGGTGCTCCTTGAATCGCTGAAGCAGCGGCATGTCGGCGGGGTGCATATAGACGGCGTGGTCCGCCTGGAACTGCCCCATGGCGGCGACATGGTCGGGGTGCCCGTGCGTGATGCACACGTCGAGCGGTAAATCGCCGGTCAAGGCGAGCACGTAGCCGCGCAGGTCGCCCGTGCTCATACCCGCATCGATCAGGAGCGCGCGCTCGCTGCCGGTGACGAGGTACATCTTGTTGTTCTCGAAGTCGCGGATGAGGCGCACGCCGGGGAGGATCTCCTCGGACACGAAGGCGCCGCGGTCGCGGGGATCGATGTCGTAGCGCAAGATGACCTCGTCACTCACCCGATCGTCGGCCACGGCGATGGCGCGGAGGGTGTAGGATCGCTTGCCCTCGGGCACCTCCTCGCCGAACTGCTCCAACGGGATGAGCCGATAGGGATCGAAGACCGGGCTGTCGGACGTTGGTGACGAGCCGTCGCGGGTGTAGTGGATCTTGGCGTCCTCCTGGTCACAGAGCAGGGTGATCATAGGCGGCGCGTCGTAGGTGCCCGGTTCGGGATACGCGGTCAACGAGGGTGAAGGCCGGCTCATACCGAGTGGCGGCATTGTCTTCTTACCTCCTGGGATCGTGACATGGTTGATCAGGGCCAAGGGTCGTGTCGAGGAAATCGAGGATCTTACCGATGTTGTGGGGCGTGTTGAAGGCGGGCTCCCCATGTCCGTGCCTGGCGTTCAGCAGCAGATCGTAGGTCACCCGGTCGTGTCCGATCGCGGCGGCGAGCTTGCAGGCGAAGGTGAGTGACTGCTGGTAGGGCACGGTATCGTCCGCGGTGCCGTGCTGGATGAGGAAGGGGGGCAGAGCGTGTCGGACGTAGGTCTCCGGGTTGGCCACGAGTACGAGTTCGGGGATCCGCGTGATCTGCTCCCCGAGGATCAACGACTCGGGTGATTCCGGCCCACTGTGGGCCGACGCCGGCGTCTGGATGAAGCCCGAGGCCTCGAGCTGCGCATCCATCAGCAGGAAGTTCGTCGGTGGGAACCAGGCCACTACGGCTTGGACTGCCGAGGAGTGCTCCGGGTTGCCGAGGGAGAGGTCATCCAACTCGTCGATGCCGTCGGAGACCCCAGCCATCAACGCCAGGTATCCGCCCGCGGAGCCTCCCCAAACGGCAACCCGGGCAGGGTCAAAGCCGTGCTCATCGGCGTGAGCCCGGACCCACCGGATCGCGGCCTTGGTGTCGTGGATCAACGCCGGGAAGGTGGCCTCGCCGCTCATACGGTAGTTGATGGAGACCACCGCGTAGCCGCGGTCCAGCGCCTGCAGCGTAGGTCCGAGTTGCGTATCGCCCTTGTCGCCGGCCATAAAGGCGCCACCGTGGATGTGGACGATGACCGGGTAGGGGGCTGCGTGGTCTGCAGGCCAGTAGATGTCCAGCTTCTGTGCAGGCGACCGATCGGCGTAGGGAATGTCCGGCAGCTTGCGCTTAATGTGGGTCGTGTCGAGCATCGGGATGCCCGCATCGTCCTGTCGGCGCGGACTCGGTTCGGGGTCAGCCATGGTTTTGCTCCTCGCGATGGTCATGATGGTCAGTGACATCATAGGCGAACTTCGCTCGCGTGGCAATTCCTTCCATGCTATGATGGATGTCACTAGGGAACGTGGAACGCCGTGTAAGCTTGTGCCTCATAGTCTATCGTTGGGAGGGCAACACGATGAAACCCCTGTTGTTCGTACTGAAATACGCCAAGCACCATATCTGGCCCTTGGTGGCGACGATGGTGAGCATGCTCGTGCTCGTGGGCGTGCAACTGCTGGCGCCGTGGATCATCAGCCGGATGGTCGATACCGTCACGGAATCAGGGCTCAGCCCTGAGTCGCTGCGGACGATGACGCAGCTGGCGCTGTTGGCGCTGGGCGTCTACATCGTGCGCGCTGTGATGCAGTTCGTGCGCAGTTACCTCTCTCACGTCGCCGGCTGGCAGGTGGTCGCCGAGACGCAGCGCCACATCTACACGCACCTGCAGCGGTTGTCGATGCACTACTACGAGGACAAGCAGACGGGCGAGCTGATGTCGCGGGTGATCAACGACACACGCCTCTTCGAGCAGCTGATCGCCCACGCGGTCCCCGACGTGACGGTGAACATCCTCTCCCTGATCGGGATCAGTGCGGTGCTGATCGGCATCAACTGGCAGCTGATGCTCATGAGCCTGGTCCCGGTGCCGCTGATCGTGGTCGCGATGCGTGGGGTCTCCAAGTATGTGCGCCCGGCCTTCCGTGAGCGGCAGGGCGAGTTGGCGGAACTCAACGCTACGCTGAACGACAATCTATCGGGCATCCGCGAGATCAAGGCCTTCACGCGCGAGGAGATCGAGGCCCAACACGTGGGCCGTCACATTGACCGCTACCGGGATTCCATGTTGCGCGCGCTGCGGATGATGGCAGCCTTTCGGCCTTTCGTCGAGTTCGTGTCGTCGCTGGGTACCGTGGGGCTAATCTACTTCGGGGGCCGGTTGGCCCTGCGCCAGGTCCTATCCATAGGAGACTTGGTGGCCTTCTTCCTCTACCTGGGGCAGTTCTATCAGCCCGTTCAGGCGCTGAGCGGCGCGTGGGAGGGCATTCAGGAGGCCCTGGCGGGGGCCGAGCGTGTAGCCGACCTGCTGGCCGAGGAGCCGGATGTGGTCGAGCGCCCCGATGCCCGCACCTTCGAGGGGCGGGCTCACGGGGCGATCGGCTTTCACGATGTCAGCTTCCGCTACGACCGTGGCGATTGGGTGCTGCGGAACATCAACCTTGACGTGGAGCCCGGCTCGGTCGTGGCCCTGGTCGGCCCAACCGGGGTGGGCAAGACGACCATGGCGGGTCTGATCCCGCGCTTCTACGATGTGGTGGAGGGCTCGATTACGCTGGATGGGGTTGATGTGCGCGACTACGCGCTCAGGAGTCTGCGCGAGCAGATCAGCATCGTGCGTCAGGAGGTCTTCCTCTTCCACGGCACCATTCGCAACAACATCCTTTTCGGTCGCCCCAATGCGACGGAGGAGGACGTGGTGGCTGCCGCTAGGATTGCCAACGCCCACGGCTTCATCATCGAATTCCCCGACGGCTATGACACGGTGATCGGCGAACGGGGCGTCAAGTTGTCCGGCGGGCAGCGACAGCGTATCGCCATCGCCCGGGCGATCCTCAAGGATGCGCCGATTTTGATCCTGGATGAAGCGACCTCTTCGGTCGATGCTGAGACGGAGGCGCTGATTCAGCAGGCCCTGGAGCGGCTGATGGTCGGTCGGACGACCATCGTGATCGCGCACCGCCTTTCGACGATCCGCAGCGCGGACCTCATCTGTGTGCTGGAAGGCAGCGAGATCGTGGAAAGCGGCACCCACGAGCAGCTGATGGCCCACCTGGGGCTCTATCGGCGCCTGAACGAGGTCCAGATCGAGGATGAGCCCAAGTGGCGCCGGCTGCAGGATCAGCGGCGGATGCTGATGGGGGACAACTAGCCGCTATCGGAGGAGGTGGGTTATGTCTCGGCTGAAGGCCGCGGTGATCGGTGTCGGTTCGATGGGTGGCCGTCACGCGCGCATCTACGCGGAGTTGCCCGAGACCGAGTTGGTGGCGGTGGTGGGGGCGACGGCGACGAACTGCACGCGGGTCTCAGCCGAGTATGGGGGCAGGCCTTACACGGAGCTCGCGCGGATGCTGAGCGTGGAGCAGCCGGATCTCGTCTCGGTCGCGGTGCCCACGACGGCGCATCTGGGGGTCGCTCGCACGGCCCTCCAAGCGGGCTGCCACGTGCTGGTAGAGAAGCCGATGGCCACGGACCTGCCGGAGGCCCAAGCCCTCATCGATGCCGCTGAGGCTGCTCAGCGAAAGCTGATGGTGGGGCACATCGTGCGCTTCGATCCGGCGGTGCGGGCCCTCAAGGCGCACATCGCAGCCGGCGAACTTGGTCGCATTCACCAGGTCGTTTGCCGGCGCATCGGACCCTTCCCCTATCGCGTCCGCGACGTCGGTGTGGTGCTGGATCTGGCGCCGCACGACCTGGACCTGATGCGGCACCTCCTGGGCGAGGAGCCATCAAGCCTCTATGCCGAAGTCTCGCAGCGCGTTCACGACGAGCGGGTCGATCTACTTGCGGCGCTCTTGCGCTTTCCGAGCGACGTCGTCGGCATTTTGGAGCTTAACTGGCTGACGCCCACCCGGATCCGCGATGTGACCGTGTTGGGCGACCGCGGGATGTTCCACGCCGACTGCATCCGCGGGCGGCTCACCTTTTTCGCCAACGCCGACGCGGACGGCGAAGCTGATTCTGCTCAGGGTTGTTACCGGCGCGTGACGGAGGGAGACGTCGTCAACCTCCCCGTAGTGCAGGAGGAGCCCATCAGGGCCGAGCTGGCGGCCTTCGTAGCCGCCGTGGTGGATGATACCGACGTCCCCGTCTCCGGTGCCGATGGCCTGGCTGCGCTCGCGCTGGCGCTGGCCCTCGGCAGGTCCGGGGCCGAGCATGGTCCCGTGCAGCTCTGAGGCGAGGGCTTACCCCTTGACCGACCCTAATTTGATGCCGGTGGTGAAGTAGCGCTGCAGGAAGGGATAGACGATGAGGATGGGCACCATGGCGATGAAGATCTGGGCGGCGCGTGTGGTGCGGTTGCTGATCAGCTGCAGGAGGGCCAGGTCACGCTCCGTGAGCATCCTCGGATCAGGGTTGATCACCACCGTCTGCAGGTAGCTCTGCAGGGGATACTTCGCCGGTGCGTTCATCAGGATCAGGCCGTCGAACCACGAGTTCCAGTGCCCCACGGCGACGAAGAGCGTCAACGTCGCCAGAATCGGTAGCGAGAGCGGGAGGAGGACGCGGACGAGGATGGTCCAGTGTCCGGCGCCATCCATGGCAGCGGCCTCCTCAAGCTCCTTCGGGATACCTCTGAAGAAGTTCGCCAGCAGGATCGTGTTGAGCACCGGGAGCGCGCCGGGGATGATGAGGGCCCAGAAGCGGTCGATCAGGCCCGTCTGGCGGATGACCATGTACCAGGGGATCAGGCCGCCGGAGAAGAGCACGGTGATCAGGAAGAACCAGGCGAAGAAGCCGCGCGCGCGGAACTCGGTGCTCGACCGCGACAGCGGATAGGCGACCAGGATGGTCAGGATCATGTTGATTGGGACGCCGACCACGACGCGCAGGAGGGAGATGCCGAACGACCGGATGAAGGCCGGGTTGTCCAGCACGAAGCGGTAGGCCTGGGTGGTGAACTCCACGGGCCAGATGGTGACGCGCCCACCGGCGGCTGCCGAAGCGGACGAGAAGGAGAGCGCCAGGGTGTGCACAATCGGGAAGGCGCAGATCAGGGCCAGCAGTGCCAGGACGGTTAGGTTGAGCAGGTTCTCGAACCAGGGAAGCTTGACGATCTTCGCGTTCATCGTGGCATCATCCCTCTAGAAGACCCGGTAGTCGGCCCACTTGGCCGCCAGCTTGTAAGCGAGGCCGATCAGCAGCAGCGACACCACCGACTTGAAAAGCCCGACGGCGGTGGCGACGCCGTACTGGTAGTTGACGATGCCGATGCGGTAGACCAGCGTGTCGATGATGTCGCCGGTCCGGTAGACGATCGGGCTGTAAAGGTTGAAGATCTGGTCGAATCCGGCGTTGAGAATGTTGCCCAGGCTGAGGGTGGAGAGCATGATGATCGTGCCTGCAATGCCCGGTAGCGTAACGTGGCGGGTCTGCTGGCGACGGCTGGCGCCATCGACCACGGCAGCTTCGTAGAGGGTGGGATCGATGTCGGTGAGGGCCGCCAGGTAGACGATGGCGCCGAACCCGAACGTCTTCCAGATGTCGGTGCCTACCATGGTCCAGGGGAAGATCTTGTCGTCACCCAGAAAGTAGATCGGACGGAGGCCGACCTGTCGCAGCAACAGGTTGACCACGCCCTCGGAAGGGGAGAGGATGTCGACGAAGATGCCGGCGAGGATGACCCAGGAGAGGAAGTGCGGCAGGTAGATAACCGTCTGTACCGTGCGTTTGAAGGCTTGGCTGGTGACGTTGTTGAGCATCAGCGCCACCGCCACCGGCACCACCACGCCGGCGACGGCCTTGAGCCCGGCAATGCGGACGGTGTTCCAGAGCACCTGAAGGATGTTGGGCATGCTCACGATGAAGGCGAAGTTGTCGAGCCCGACCCAAGGCGAACCAAAGATGCCCCGGCCGGGCAGGACGCGCTGAAACGCCATCACGATGCCGACCATCGGTGCGTAGCCATAGACCAGCACCAAAACGACCGCCGGTGCCAGCATCGTGTAGAGGGGGATCTCACGCCAGATCTTTCGCTTCGATGACATAGGCGTGGACTACCGATTGGCCTCAGCCCAGCGATTGACCTCTTCGACGATGTCGGTCCCTCCCAGCCGGTACCAGTTCGCCACGAACGCGTCGAAGCTGTCCAGGGCTTCGCCCATGATGATCTTGGTGAAGACCTCGTCCTGCATCGGCTGGAGCGTGGGCATCGTTTCCGCCATCGTCGGCGTCGGCACGCCGTAGAAGCGGTTCAGCTGTCCGCGGTCCTCGGCGATCTGCTCAAGGAGGACGGTGGCCCCGTTGGGGCCGTTGGTGGCGACCTCCACCCAGGCCTCCAGGGTGCCCTGCTCGAAGTAGGCCTGGATGATGCGGTAGCGCCACTGGGCATCGAGGTCGAGGCCGGAGGGATCCCTCGTCGCCAGCGCCTCGCGCAGCCTCTTGCCGCCATCGACGATGGCGTTGGGCTCCCAGAGCACCACAGGCGTGTACTTGTAGAGGACCACATCGGGCGCCTCGATGTCGCCCAGGAAGGTGCTCCGCAGGTGGTCGTCCTGGGATTCCAGGATGTTGTCCGTCCAGAAGTTGATCATGTGGATCAACGCTTCGGGGTGCTCGTAGCCGTCCCTGACCACGAGGAAGGCCCCGATGGCCGAGCTGTACTGGCTCTTGGCAGGCACCCCATCGGCGGAGGGGATGAGGAAGGCCGACCAGAAGGCCTGCGGGTAGTTGGCCTGGCTCTGATTCAGCGGGTGATAGGGGTTCCACCAGACGCCGAACTCCATACCGCACCTGCTCTGGGCAATGGTCTCGGTGACCTGGTTGATGTCCTTGACGCCGAACTCGGGGTCGAGCTGGCCCTGGGCGTACATCGTCTGCAGGGCTTGCAGAGCGGAGCGCATCTCCGGCTGCACCGATCCGTAGACCAGCCTGCCCTCCCGTTCATACCAGATGTTGGGGTAGGCGTGATAGCCGTTGAAGAAGCCCTGCAGGCCTGCAATCGCTCCCCAGAGATCCTTCGTCACACACAGGCCGACCGTGTCTGCGACGCCGTTGCCGTCGGGGTCCTCCTCGGTGAAGCGGCGGGAGATCTCGAGCACATCGTCCATCGTGGTCGGTGGGTCGATGCCGAGCCGGTCCATCCAGTCCTGGCGGATCCAGAGGAGCGGGGCCGATGCCACGGCGGCATCGGTCAGGGGGATGCCCACCAGCCTGCCGTCGATCGTGCCCGCTTTGAGCGAGACAGGGTCCTGGGTGAGGACGTCGCGCGTCCTGGCCGAGGCCGTTGCCTCATAGACCTCCGTCAGATCGGCGAGCAGGCCGGCCTCCTGGAAGAGGTGAAGCTGGGCTGCGCTCACCCCGAACAGATCGGGGATCTCCCCAGAGTTCACCGACAGGCCCAGCTTCTGATCATACATCGAGGCGTCGACCACCCACTGGTAGCTGAGTCGGATGCCCAGCAGCTGCTCATAGGCCCGCGTCCAGACGTTGTTGTGAATGTCGTTGTCGCCCAGGAACTTGATCGTGGCGTCCACAGCGATGACGGAACTCATCTCGATCGGGGGGTCGTAGCGCATAGGGGTGACCAGGTCCAGCTCGTCAAAGGAATCCGCTGCCCGTACCCCCACCGCTGCTGGTGGTGTCGTCGGAGTAGCCGATCCGCTGCACGCCACCAGTACCGTCGCCAGCAGCCCTAAGACCAGCCGGCGGGTCCAGCGAGTTCTGCTTGTGACTCGGTTCATCTTGACTCTCCTTCTGCGTCGGCAGCGAGCCCAACTGCCGCATCGCCTGCTTGTTGGCGGCCATAGTGCATACTGATGAGGGCTAAGGCGAGAAGGCTCAAGCCGGGGAGGATGAAGCGCAGCTTGATCACTTGTGTGCTGACCTGGATCATACGTCCGACGGCAGGGTCGCCGGGCCTGAGCAGGAAGGCGAGCACGGTGACGTAGATGGGGAAGAAGGCCGTGCCCAGCACCACCAGGATGGAGGCCAGTGACAGCAGTCGGCACGCGCGTGGCACCCGCCGTCCGCTTGCCAGCAGGATGAACATCACCGTCATCGGCAGAGTGAAGAGCAGGGTGATCACGGCACCTGCCAACACGCTGCCGGCGCTCATCGTGGGCAGGCCGATCACCCGAAAGAGCAGGTGCTCGGCCCGCCCGACCAGGATGGGCGCCACAGAGGCCAGGGCCCCGAAGGCGAAGGCGACTCGCACGCCTCCGGCGGCGCGGACGGCGCACAGGACAAAGAGCACGAAGAACAGGAGCCCCGCTATGAGGCCCGCGGTCCCCTCGAAGGTTCCCAGCCGGCTGCGGTAGGCTCCCGTCGAGATCAGGCCGCGCATCGCCCGGTTGGATAACCAGCTTCCCACCAGAGCTGTGAGCAACCCGTAGGCAACCATCGTCGCCCCCACCAGGATCAGGGGTAGATGGGAAGGACGCATCAACGGACGTGCACGTGTGTTGGGCATGGCTCCTCCTGAGTCCTTATCTTGCGGGTGGTGAAACGGACATCTTCGATAAGAAGGTCAACATCATCGCCAGGATCTGGTCCATGGAGGGTGTCGGCGTGCCGCCCACCGGCTCAAAACCGTGTCCTGCGTGTTCCATCACGATCAGCTCCGAAGGTGCTCCCACGTTCATGAGGGCCTCGTGCAGCAGGTGGGCTTGCTCGACCGGGACCAGCGTATCCTCCTCGCCCTGGATGATCATAAAGGGCGGAGCGTCCGGTCGGACGTGGTTAACCGGCCCGGCGCACGCTCGCTGCTCGGGGCCGAAGACACCGTCGAGCAGCTCCTCGATCTCGGCGGGGTAAGGACGTGTCAGGTCGGTAGGGGCTGCCATCGGGATCACGGCCTGCACGCGGCTCGACTGGTCGAGATAAGGTCCGACATCCCAACCTGTGCTCTCATCGGCCAGGCCCGCCAGCGCGACGAGGTGACCGCCGGCGCTATGGCCGACGAGGGCTATGCGTTCCGGGTCCAGGGCGTACGCTGAGGCGTGGGCGCGCAGGTAACGAATGGCGCACTTCACATCCTCGATCATCGCCGGGAAGCGATGGGCTGGGTAGAGTCGGTAGTCCAGCGAAGCGACCAGGTAGCCGGCCTCTGCCGGGTTGACCGGCAGCGCCGACTTGTCGCCCGCGCTCCAGGCGCCGCCATGGACGAAGATGAGCACGGGCCAGGGACCTTCAGTTGGGGGATAGTAGAGGTCCAGCTTCAGAGCTTGATCGTCGATCGTGCAGTAGGTCACGTCGCGCTCTACTGTGCCGAGTTTCGCGGTGTCAAAGGTCATGTCCTACCTCCTGTAGAAAGAGCCGCTCGAAATTGGCGTGATAGATCGCCTCCAGTGCCGGGCGGGGCAGGCCCAGGCCGCGGTAGCGCGTCGACCCTGAGAGGTCAAGTGCGCCCTCATGCTCCAGAAAGGCGCGGATGAGTCGTGGGATGAAGCGCATCAGGCCGACGCCGTCGGGGCCGCGCTCGATGGCGCGAGTATCGGTGTCGGTACCGTAGAGGATCCGCTCCTGATAGGTCAGGAAGAAATCGCGCGTGGTGGACGGATCCTCACTGAAGTCCGTATACATATCCATATGCGGCGCCAGATCGAAGCAGACGGAGGGGTGCGCGTCGAGGAAGCGCGCAGCCCGCTCCAGATCGCGCGAGAGGAAGTAGAAGTGGGCGAAGACGATCCTGAGCCGTGGGTGGCGGGCGAGCACGTGGTCGATCTCGGCATAGAGCTGCTCCTTGGTGGGGTAGGTGCCGTCCGAGTAGTCCCACCCCGATTGCCGCGCCCAGGAAGGACAGCGCTCGGCATCCCAGAACTCATCCGGATCGCCGATGTGCACGACGGCGGGTAGCTGCATCTCCTCCACCGCCGCCCACATAGGAGCATAGAGCGGGCCGTCGAGCGGGTGGGGGAGCAGCTTGCGCACCTCGGGCTTGCCCTCGATGAGCTTGAGCCCGTCGAAACTCTGTGCGCGCAGGCTACGGACCTGCTCAGCCAGTCGGGCTGGGGCTGTGGTGAGGTCGTCGAGGACTACACCGTAGTTCAGCGCACCGCAGGCGAAGACGCGGTCCGGATGGCGCTCCTTGAAGGTGAGGGCGGTGTTGTTCTGGTGGGTGCCGTCGCGGTTGGGGAGGCTGACCAAGTTGAAGGCGGCGCAGGGCGCCGCATCCATCAGCGCCAGGATGTCCTCCATGCGTTCGAGATGCACGAAGTGCACATGGCTGTCGATGATCCTCGTAGGGGCCGCGGCAGGGTCGTGGGCCGTAAGCTTCATCGTTAGGCAAGGGTCCTTTCAGCAAGCGCAGCCGTGCGATGCGCGAGCGCGGAGATGCGCACTTCCGAGTGGTGAGCCAGGGCCGTGCTTAGTGTGTCGTTCAGGGGCTCAGTCCATAGGTCCGAAATGCCGCGGGCCGTCGTCAGCGCCCCCATCACCGAGCCGACGGTAGCGGCATTGCTGCCCGTGTCCATCCCACAGGCAACGGCAAGGCCCAGCGCGCGATCCAGGTCGCCGTCGCTGTAGAGAAGCGCTAAGATCACCCAAGCGGTGTTGTTGATCGCGTGAAGGGGTGCGTAAGCGCCGGTGTCCAGGAGGAGACGCTCATAGGCCGGCTCCCAATCGCGCTCCTCTCCGCCGTTCGCGCCGTTGTAGTGGGCATCGAGTGCCGCGTTAACGGCCTCGGCCAGGCGGCAGTTGTGGGGAATCTCCGAAAGCCCCACGCGCACGATCTCCGCCAGGTCATCGGTGACGTAGGTCCAGGCCAACATCGCCGCGGTCAGCATCGCGGCGTAGACGCCGTTCCTGGTGTGCGAGAGCGCGGCATCGCGATAGGCGAGCGCCGCCGCCAGCTCGGGCTTGCCGGGTGCGATGTAGCCGTAGAGGTCGGCCCGGGTGCGTGCCCCGGCGTACTCGCGCTGGGGGTTGGCGAAGCCGGCTGCCTGCTCGGGGTGGACGTTCCAGACCAGGTTGCGGTAGACTGCGCGCTCGGTGGTGTGGATCCCGAAATAGGGTAGATGGGTCAGCCACATCGTTGCCACATCGGTCGTCTCGAAGTCCAACCCATAGGTCTCGAGCGTGTGCAGGGCGAGCAGCGTGAAGTCGGTGTCGTCGTCATAGGGCGCGCCACGGATCTCACCCAGAAAGGCCCCGCCGGTCTCGGGCTCGAGCTCGAACTCCGGTGGAGGCGATAGCAGGCGCGGGACGTAGCCCTGGAGGGGATAGCTATCCGCCAGGCGTAGATACCGCACGACCTTGCTCTTGGGCCAACCCATCTGCAGGGGCTTACCGAGGACACAGCCGGCGACACGTCCCTGCCACGCGCCGAGAATTCGATCGTAGAGAGCGCTGGAGGTGATCACGACCGCCGTCTCGCGCGGGCCGTCGGGACGCGCGTTGTGGATCTCGTCAAGCGACTCAGGCTCATCGTAGGCGAAGTCGGACCGCTGAGGGGCGGAGAGCAGCTCGGTGTAGAGGCGATACAGTTTGCGCTTTGAGCGCTTGCCGAGGGCCTCGAGCCGTTCGCGGACGTCGCCGGTCTCGTACCCCTCCTCGTCGCGCTGCTGCAGCTCGAGGTTCAGGACCTCCATGATCTGCGGGACATCGTAGAAGGCCATCAGGCCGGGTGGGGGGGCGTTCAGGCCCTTGCTGCGGCGGAGGCGCTTTCCGCCGGCCTGCGTGGCGTTGCGACGGGCCAGGTTCTGTGCGTACTGGTCCGGCTGGTAGGCCAGCTCCTCGACGACCTGCAGGATGTGCGCGCGAGTTGCATCGGCCATCCGGCCCTTGCCGGAGAGCGCCTGCGAGACGGTGGCTGTGGAGACGCCCACGCGATCGGCGATGTCCTGGAGTGTGACTCGGCCCTTCATCATCACCTGGTTTAGCGCTTGCTCTAGGAAGGTATCTGTGGTTCTTATGTGATTATGCGCTTAACCACATTATAGACCAAGTGAGGGACGGTTGTCAATAGGTGATCCGGGGCGATCTCCTTAGGCACTCCGTGCGGTTGGCGCCGTCGTCGTTCGACCTATACTTATCGTCGAACAGCCATCTGCCCGGTGTGGATCCGGGCCAAGTGAGGGTGGAGAGCCGCCCGGGAAAGGAAAAACGATGTTCTTGCACAGTGTCTTCTTCTGGATGAAGCCCGGCCTTACGCGTGATGAAGCGACTGCCTTCGAGGAGGGGTTGCAGGGGCTATGTGGGCGCACGACCGCCACATCCGGCAGCTACGGCAAGCCCGCCGGCACTGACCGGGATGTGGTGGACAACAGCTACGGGTATGGGCTCTTTCTCTTCTTTGAGGATGCGGCGGGGCAGGACGTCTATCAGGTCAGTGAGGTCCACCAGCAGTTCATCGCGGACCATGCGTCGAAGTGGGAGCGTGTCCAGGTGTACGATACCGAGCTGGCCTAGGGGCAACCGACTCTGGGCTCGGGTTCCTAGACTCACACGCTGTGCGGTGCACGCGACGCTGCCGTGAGGTCTCGTGTGGGGCGAAGCGTCACCCTGTGGTTTGACTTCCGTCGCTCCGCGGGTATAAACAGCGTACGTTAGTCAACGCTATGATCATCGGAGGGGACCATGTCGGAGGACAAGCCGCGACCGCGCTATCGAGGCATCTACAAGCATGTCGATCAGGAGGGGGGCTATTCTATCTGGATCCCAAGCGACTGGCGGCGCCTGGAGATGGTGGACGGACATCATGGAGCCATTTACACGCCCTATGCCGATCGCTACGACACATGCATCACGACGGAGAAGGTGATTCTGGAGCACACCGTGACGCGGGACGATGTCGATGTCTTGCGAGAGGGATTCACGGCGGGGATCGAAAGCCTTCACGGTGTGGAGATCGAGTCGCAGGATGAGACGATCTCCAAGACGCTGATCGCCTTCGAGGCGCGCTTCACCTTCTTGGAGGGGGAGGCGCGGCGTAAGCGGTGGACGCGCGTGATCTACTGGGGCGAGGGGCAGCTGATCGTCATCGCGCAGGGCGCGACGCCCGAGGAGTTCGACTACTGGCTGCCGATGTTCTACAACTCGTTGATGACCGTTGAGATCCCGGTAGGAGCTTAACAGAGTAGGAGAGGCAAGAGAGTGGGACCCTGTCCCGTCTGTGAAGCCGATTTGGTCATCTCTGATCAGGTTGAGTGGGTGACCTGCCCCGGGTGCGGAACAAAACTTCACGTGCGCGCGCAGCAAGCATTTGCTCGCACGCACGCTGCTTATCTGGAGGCCGAGGTCTTGGCCGATGAGGGCCACGTCGTGGAGCCGCGACGTGCCGGCTATCGCGCCAAGGCGCGCCCGAACGCTGCCCCGCTGGATGAGGATCTCGTGCGCGCCTACCAGCAGGCCTACTCGGGGCTGCATGTTGCGCTGCAGCATACCCTGGTGGCCTCGCAGCAGCTATCCGGCGTCACGATGATGGCGGAGATCACGCGACGGCTGGCGCCGCGTGGCATGGCTTCATCGCTGGAAGCGGAGTACTGGACGGCGCTGGCGATCGAGTTGACGGTCCGGGATGAGCTTGCGACGCTCGAGAAGACGTTGGCTGCAGGGTCGAAGCGAACTTGGCTCGTACGTGCCGTGCAGGCTTTTCCTCAGCGACTCCGTCGTCGCCAACTGCTCAGCGCGCTGCGCCGGCTCAGGGGACAGGTGAACGAGCTCGAGAAGGCGATTGGGTTCCTGGAGCCACCTCAGATCGAGCGGCGTGGTGAGGAGGCGTAACCGGCGCGTCCCCTAAGGAGTTCGATGCCAGGGCGACGCGACCGGGTGTTGGTCCTCGCCGGGCCTGTCAGGCAGCTAAGCGCACTAAGAGGTAGGTGAGCAGCCACGAGATGAGGAGGGCGATGGCGCCGAAGCCCAGCTCATAGCCCATCACGCGGATGACGCGGCGGCGCAGCTTGCCCTCGGCAACGCCCTTGCGGTAATAATACTCGATCGCGATGGAGCCGGCGATCCCGATACACGCCATAATCAACAGCAAGGCCCGGTCGGTCGTATCGATCACCCAACCGTAGGTGAGCCGCCGTGAGCGCCAGGCGTCAGGGTCTGCCACCTGGCGCATCAGACCGGCGGACGTCATCACGTCGATAATGATGTTTCGAGCCAGAAAGAGATCGACGACCAGTAGGGCTGTCGAGATGAGCCACGCGACGAGATAGCCGAGTGTACCCATCCAGCTCGGCTCCTGCTTATCCCCCACGATCGAGAACCCCGCGCAGTGTCAGCTGCTCGGCAAAGTGACAGCTTACCCAGTGGTCCGGCGCGAGTTCGCGAAGTTGTGGCTCCTCCTGCGAGCACATCGATTCGGCGTAGCGACAGCGTGGATGGAAATAGCAGCCTGAAGGAGGGTTGGCCGGATTGGCCACCTCGCCGGGCAGACGGATCGGACGATCGCGCATGCGTGGGTCGGGGATGGGCACCGCAGCCATCAACGCCTCGCTGTAGGGATGCATCGGCGAGTAGTAGAGCTCATCCGTCGGTGCCAGCTCAACGAGCTTGCCGACATACATGACGGCCATGCGGTTGGTGATGTGCTCCACAACACTGAGATCGTGGGCGATGAAGATGTAGGTCAGGTCGAAGTCAGTCTGCAGGTCCTCCAGTAGGTTGAGCACCTGAGCCTGGATGGAGACGTCAAGCGCTGAGACCGGCTCATCGCAGATGATCAGACGCGGATTGAGGGCCAGGGCTCTAGCGATGCCCAATCGCTGGCGCTGTCCGCCGCTGAAGGCGTGGGGATAGCGGCTCATATACTCGGGACGCAGTCCGACGACCTTGAGCAGCCCCGCAACGCGGTCATTGAGCTCATCTCCAGACGCCACACCGTTGATGACCAGGGGTTCGGCGACAATGCGCTTGACGGTCAGCCGCGGGTTCAGCGACGAGAAGGGATCCTGAAAGATCATCTGGATGTTGCGGCGAATCGGTGCCAGTTCCTTGCGGCCCATGCTGTCCAGTTGGACCCAACCACGTTCGGGGTCATTGAAGCGTATCGTGCCGGCTGTAGGATCCAGGAGCCGCACGATGGTCCTGCCCGTGGTGGTCTTGCCGCACCCGCTCTCGCCGACCAGCCCCAGCGTGTCCCCCTTGCGTAGGTAGAGGTTGACGCCATCCACAGCTCTGACGTGGCCGACGACCTTGCGAAAAAGGCCCTTACGGATCGGGAAGTGTGTCTTGAGCCCCTTTACGTCGAGCAGCAGGTTGTCATCGTGGGATTGCTCAGCCGTCATAGCCATTCTCACTTTCATAGGCATCGGAGTGCAGGAAACAGCGCACTTCGTGGTGGTCGCTGTCGGGCAGTGGCATCAAGGCCGGGACACGCACGTCACAGGTGCCGGGCATAAAGGCGTTGCAGCGATCGTGGAAGGGGCACCCGGGCACGTTGGCGTAGGGATCAGGCACAACGCCGCGGATGGGCTCGAGGCGTTTCTTCGTCCGGCTGCCGATCCTGGGGATGGATTGGAGCAGCGCTGCGGTGTAGGGATGTCGGGGATCGTAGAAGATTGTCTCCACCGGCGCGGTCTCCACCACCCGTCCGAGGTACATTACGGCGACCTCATCGCACATCTGCGCGACCACGCCCAGGTTGTGGGTGATAAAGGCGATGGTCATCCCCATCTGTGCCTGAAGCTCACGCATCAACTCAAGGATCTCCGCTTCGGTCGTCACGTCCAGCGCGGTGGTGGGCTCGTCGGCGATCAACAGTGCGGGTGTGCACGAGAGCGCCATCGCGATCATCGCGCGTTGGCGCATTCCGCCACTCAACTGGTGCGGATAGCGGTCGACGACGGCGTCAGCGTTCGGGAGCTCGACGCGTCGCAGGATGTCGATGGCGCGGTCGCGCGCCTCCTGCTCGGAGACGTCTTGGTGCAGCAGGATCGCCTCCATGATCTGATTGCCGACGGTGTAAGAGGGATTGAGGGAGGTCATCGGCTCCTGGAAGATCATAGCGATCTCGGCGCCGCGGATGCTGCGCATGATGGGGCCACGCGGATGCAGGTTCGTGATATTGACCTCATCCGTCACCAGAAAGCCGTTGCCCTGCTTGCGGATACGGTTGAGGATGATCTCTCCCTTGACGATCCTGCCGGGGGGCAGGACGAGCTGCATCGCCGAGAGGGCGGTGACGCTCTTGCCGCAGCCACTCTCACCGACGATGCCCAGCACCTTGCCATAGGGGATGTCCAACGTGACGCCGTTAAGCGCTTTGGCCACGCCTACGACCGTGTAGAAGTAGGTATGCAGGTCCTTGATGCGCAGGACCGCGTGATCCTTACCGTTGGTTTGATCGTTCGTGCCGGCCGCGGGCGGCGCTGACGGTGTGGGTTGTGGCTTCACAGTCTCGTGTGATTCCATAGTCGGTTCCCTTTCTGACGTCAGATCGAGTAGGGATCGACGGCGTCGCGCAGCCCATCGCCCATTACGCTGTATCCCAGCACGGTGAGCACCACGCCGATGCCCGGTATGATGAGCCACGGGTGCTGGACGATGGTGGCGACCTGTTGGGCGTCGCGCAGCAGCGCGCCCCAACTGACCATCGGTGGCAGGATGCCCAGCCCCAGGAAGCTCAGGCTGGTTTCACCCAGGATCATCCCGGGGATCGAGAGCGCCGCTACAACGATGATGTGGCTGGCGGCATTGGGCAGCATGTGCGTGAACACGATGCGTGCGTCGGAGGCCCCCGCGACGAGAGCCGCGCTGGTGAAGTCGGCCTCACGGTAGGACATCACCTTGCCGCGGATCTGGCGAGCGAGCCCTGTCCAGTTCACGAGTGAGAGGATAAGCGTGATGAGGAAGTAACGGTGGAGCATCGTGAAGGTCTCCGAGATATTCGGCAAGGCCGCCGCCAGCGCTGCCCAGAGCGGGATCGTGGGGAAGGACTGGATCACCTCGATGATGCGCTGCATAATGTCATCGGTGAGGCCGCCGTAGAATCCGGACACGGTGCCCAGGACCGATCCGAGGAAAATGGTCAGGGCAACACCGACCAGCCCAACGGTCATCGAGACCTGCCCGCCCACGAGTGTGCGGGCTAGCATATCTCGACCGAGTGAATCGGCCCCCATGAGGTAGACGCGGTGTGGGGCGGGGACGCCGAAGAGGTGCAGATCCGACGAGATGCCCAGGATCTTGTAGGGATCACCGCGGACGAAGAACTGGATCGGCACCCTGGTGTCTCTGTCGAGCTCAAAGTCCCACTTGAAAGTCGCCTGGTTGAGTACCGTGGTCACGGCAAAGGTATGGGGGCGCAGTCCCACTCTGCCGTCCGGGCCGACGAAAGTGATGGGCGTGGGGGGACCGTAGATGTAGTCGAGGTTCTGTTTGCGGTAGCTGTCCGGGGCCAGGAACTCGGCAAAGAGGATGATAAGGTACATCGCCACCAAGAGGACAAGGCCCGCCATCGCGAGCCGATTGCGCCTGAACCGTAGCCAGATCAACGACCACTGCGACATCTCGCCGACATCGCTGACGATCTCGGCGGGAAGTGCATCGGGCGTGGAGAGTGTGGTTTCTTCATTCATAGGATTCGTCCCTCTCTGTCTGTGCACGGGTCTCTATTCGAACTGGAGGCGCGGATCCAGCCAAGCCAGCATAACGTCGGCGACCAGATTGCCGATGACAAGGAGGATCGCCTGGAACATCAGGAAGGTCACCGCCAGGTACATGTCCTGCTGCAGCAACGCGTTGATAAAGAGCGGCCCGGCGGTCGGCAGGTTGAGGACGATGGAGATGACGACCTGACCGGACATGATGGCGGGGAAGCTCATGCCGAAGACCATGACCAGCGGATGCAGGGCGTTGCGCACAGCGTGCTTCCAAATCACCTTTGGCTCTTTCAGCCCCTTGGAGCGGGCCGTCTGGACGTACTGCATGTTGAGCACATCGAGAAGGTTGCCGCGCATCACGCGGCTGAGCCAAGCGGTGCCGGAGGCGCCGATGACGACGACAGGAATCCAGAGGTGCTCGAGCAGGTCGACGAACTTGGCCCAGCTCCAGGCCGCGTCACGGTAGCGTGCGGAGAAGAGGCCGCCCACCTCCTGTCCCAGGGTCCGCTGGGCAAAGACCATGAGCACGAGTGCCAGCAGGAAGCCGGGGACGGAGAGCCCGATAAACTGCAGGAGGGTGATCGCGTAGTCAGGCAGCGTGTAGCGATGCGTCGCCGAGTAGACACCTATCACGATGGAGACGATCCACTGGACGATGAGGGTGGTCAGGGTGATCATCAGCGTATAGCCGATCCGAGCGCCCAATAGCTCGCCAACGGACCGTTCATACCGGAACGACCAGCCGAAGTCGCCCCGGACGAAGTTGGAGAACCACTTCCAGAACTTCACGTGGACCGGATCGTTGACGCCGTAGCGCCGCTCCAGCGCCGCGATCATGTCCATCGAGTAGTCGCCCCCTGCGGTGCGCAACTCCCTCAACCTGAAATCCAGATAAGAGCCGGGGGGCAACTCGATGATGAAGAAGCCGGCAATGGCCACGAAGATCAGTGTGACCACAGCGTAACTCCCCCTGCGGATGATATAGTTGAGCATCGTACCTCCCAGTGGGTCGAAGCTTGCCTCAAAGAAGAGGGGGGAAGGGCGCTCCTTCCCCCCTACTTCAGCCTGTCAGTCTATCCCGCTCAGTGATCCTCGGGATTCTTGAACGCATAGGTCTCCGGGTTGGTGATGGCGGGGCTGGGGATGATCCACGGGCAGATGAAGCCGTTGAGCGCCAGCTCCTCGCGTGCCGGGACGTTGATGAGGTCGTTGCTGATGATGATGGGCAGCGGTTCGTTCGCCACGGTGCCGATGAAGAAGGGGCCGTCATCGATGTGGACGCGGATCATCTCCCAAACCATCTCGTGGCGCTTGATCTCATCGGGTTCGACGATGGCGGCCTGGTAGAGCTCCTGGAGCTTCCAGACGGCATCGCCAATCAGGTCGCGCTCGCTTGATGCGAAGCGCGGCGGGTCACGGTCCCAGGGATCCTTATCGAGCTCGGTGTCCTCCTTGGCGTGGCCGACGAACATCAGGCGGCGCCCGGAAAGCGGTGACCAGCGAGCGGGCTCGTTGGGGACCAGCCAGCTGGGGTAGAGGAGGTGGTTGGGGCCGTCGCCGACGCCCCACGGGTAGCGGAAGTTGCCCTGACCGGCCTCCCACATGGTGCCGAAGTCCCCGGGGGCCATCGGGTTGAGGATGACCTTGAGGCCGGCCTCCTCCCACGCGGGCGCAACGAGTTCCAGCACCTGGACATCGACGGCACCGGTGTCCGCCGGGAAGTCCACGCGTAGCTCGTAGGGCTCGCCGTCGGGGCGCTCGCGCCAGCCGTCACCGTTGACGTCGACCATACCGATCGAGTCGAGCATCTCCTTGGCCTTTTCGACGTCGAAAGCCACGTAGGCGTCCCGGTGCTCCTCGTAGACCCGTTGTCCCTCCTCGCTGAAGGTGAACTCGCGGCACTTGGGGCTGTGCGTGCCGGTGGTCAGCTCGCCGTAGCCGAAGTACTTGATGCGCTGCACGGCCTCGCGGTCGATGCAGTGGGAGATCGCCTGTTTGAAGGTGGGGTTGCGATGCAGCTCGCGCAGACCCTCGTCGGGATTGTCGTTGTTGAAGAACCAGCAGGGCCCCGTGCCGCCGCCGCAGTCCCAGAGCTCGACGTGGTAGTTGCCGGCGTCGGCGCCCTCCAGGATCGTGGCCAGGTCGCCCAGCGTGATGCCGCCCGCACCGTGGGGAACGAAGTCGGTATTGCCGTTGAGGACCGTGAGGACGCGGGTCTCCTTGTCCTGAATCATCTCCTCGTTCATCCGGTCGATGTAGGGCAGCTGATTGCCGGCCGTGTCGACGGCATAGTAGTAGGGGTTGCGCACCCAGACGCGGCGCAGGCCGGCCTCGAATGACTCCGGCTTCCAGGAGGCGAGGGTGGGGCAATCGGGGTTCTCGCGATAGAGCATCTTCTGATTGTGCTCTTCGAAGTCGGTGGCGTCACTGTAGTCCGGATGGAACTGCTTGAGGTAGTGGGCCGGCGCGATCCAGCGAGGGCCGATCGCCGAGTTAACCCACATCGCCAAGCGCCCTTCGGTGAGGGGAGAGGGAGCGACGTACTTGATCTTCAGGGTGGTGTCGTCGACCTTGATGAACTCTGCGAGCTCGCCGCCTGCCTGGCCGAAGTCAGGCGGGCTGTCGGTGTGCTCGTTGTTGTTGACGAGGTCGTTCCACCAGTAGAGGACATCGTCGACGGTGCATGGCTCGCCATCCGACCACTTAAGGCCCTTGCGGAAGTAGAGCGTCCACTCACTGGCATCGTCATTGGAATCCCATTCGGAGCACATACCCGGCGCAATGCCCAGACCATCGTCGACCCAGCGCAGCGGGGAGTGGCCGTACTGGCACTCCTCCCACCAGTTGCCTAGGCTCGAGTGGAAGATGCGCATCGTGCCGCCGTACTCGCCGATGCCGTGGATGGGCGAGAGGACCAGCGGGTTGGAGGGCAAGCGCTCATCGACCGGGGGCAAGTCGCCGGCTGCGACCATATCAGCCAGCATCGGCGCCTCGTTGTACTGCGTCTCCGCAGCCAGCGTGGGCACGGGTGTCGCCGTCGGGCGGGGCGTCTCCTCGACCACAGGCCTCGGTGTGGCCGTAGCTGCGGCCTCTGCAGGGGCATCGGTCGGCGCCACGGGTTCGTCGGTGGCCTGAGGACCGCAGGCTGCCAGAGCCGCACTTGCGGCTCCCATTGCGGTCATATACAGGAACTCTCTGCGACTTATCTTTCTGACCATACGCGCTCCCTCCTCACTTAACCTACAATGTTGATCCTGATGAATGACGACCACCAACCGCAGCGCCCACGCCGCGGGTGAAGCTATGGGTTGCTGCTATCTCGCTGGCTGCGCGTCCTGGGATACAGAATGAGTGACTCGGGGCATCATTCGCTTCAGACGGCTTCCTTGAAATAGTCGACTTGTCTGGCAACTTAGGCTAATGATATAACATACACACGGGTTTGTCAACTACCCTTCGGGCGGCAGCTATGCCGCGCAGCTGTAGGGCTTTGGGCGGCGCCAGCTCGCAGTCCTGCTTCTCTTTGACTATCCCGTTGCCTGGTGTACTCTGGTTATTGGTAGGTCAATAGGATTATTTGTGGGGTTGGGTTGGGGTCACACCGGGGTGCGTATCTGAAACCGACACGATGGTAAGGAGGCCAACATGGACGAAGTTAGATTTGCTATTGTAGGGGTAGGCGGTATCGGCACCGCGCACGGTCGCGCGATGTTGGAAACGCCGCGGGCGAGGATCACGGCACTGTGCGATATCGTGCCCTCGCAGATGGACAAGTTCGAGAAGTTGCTGGACGCCCCGGTACGCCGCTACGAGGACTTCAAAGATGTGATGCAGGACCCCGACGTGGACGCTATCTTCGTCGGTACGCCGAACCAGTGGCACGTGCCGGTCGCTCTGGAGGCGGTGCGCCAGGGCAAGCACGTGCTCTGCACCAAGCCGCTCTCCGACTCGAAAGAGGCGGCACGGCAGTTGGCCGACGAGGCTGATGCCTCCGATGTCGTGAATATGATGTCGCTGACGATGCGGTTCAGCGACGAGGTGCAGTATCTGCGCGGCGTCCGTGACGCCGGTGCCTTCGGCGATATCTACTATGCCCGCGCACGCAGCGTGCGACGCAGCGGCATCCCCGACTGGAACCTGGGCTTCGTCGAGGCAGGGGGCGGTGCCTTCCGCGATATGGGGGTGCACGTGCTCGACTCGGCGTGGTGGCTCCTGGGCATGCCCAGGCCGGTGAGTGTGACCGGCGTTGGTGGTGCGAAGTTTGGCCCACGAGGACAGGGATATTGGCACTATCGGCAACCTCCCGAGTCCTACTGGCGCAGTTTTGCCGCTGACGATTACGCCGGCGGCTTCATCCGCTTTGAGAATGGGACCGGGCTGCAGGTCGAAAGCTTCTGGGCGAGTCATCAGCCTGAGGAGGCGCAGCTGGAGTTCTTCGGCACGGAGGCGGGGGCGAAGCTCAAGCCGCTGACGCTCTACCGCACGGTGAACGGGGCGCCCCAGGATACGACGGTCGCTATCCCGGATGTGCCCAACGTGATGGGGCGGCGTATCCTGGGGCACTTCATGGACTGTATCCTGGACGGCGTGCCGTGTGAGGCCCCGCTGCGCCACGGCTACATGGTGCAGACGATGATGGAGGCCATGCTCGAGAGTGCCGCCACGGGTCAGGAGATCCGTTTCGACTAGGTCATCGAGGAGGAAGATAGATGGACAAAGTACGCGTGGGGATCATCGGATTCGCGCACATGCACGTCAATGACGTGGCTGCGCATTACGCCGAACATCCGCAGGTGCAGTGGGTGGCCTGTGCTGACACCGTGCCCTATCGACCGGAGCTGCGGGACGCACCCTATACCCGCGCCTGGAATATGGAACACGCGATCAAGAACCTCGGCGTGCCCAAGGGCTATGATGACTACGAGGAGATGCTTGACAAGGAGGACTTCGATCTGATTGTCGTTCAGTCCGAGAACGCCCAGCACGCCGCCATCGTCGAGGCCTGTGCGGCCCGCGGCGTGAGCTGTCAGGTGGAGAAGCCGATGGCCCACACGCTCTC
>CAZYYC010000032.1:2373-25106 GCA_964650935.1 uncultured Anaerolineales bacterium | reverse complement strand
AAGAACTCCCCATCGACTTGAACTCTACCGCCGCCACCAGCCGCCCGTCGCAGACCACCACCACATCCCATTGCTTCTCCGCCCGGTAATACCCGGGCAACTCCAGCTTGCGGTTGTGATGGATCTCCTCGGCGGGAATCCCGCTCCCCACCAGCACATCCCGCACGAGCTCCACGAAGCCGTCCATCTGCTTCCCGCCCGTCACGGCGCTGCGCGCACCCGCGTCCGTCACCCCACGCTCGGCCTGCCGCCGCGACTGTACCCCGCGTGTCGCCCAATAGTGCTGCACCGCACCTCGGACGCGCGCCTCCGGATCCTCAATCGGAGCGTTTCTCGACATAGACCACGTCCTCATAGTAGACCTTGTTGCTCGCATACCCGTTCGACTTCGTGTTGATGTGGGCCATATGCTGCCGCACCACCTCGCGACGCCCGATCTCGGCGTGCACGCCGAGCGCCTCCGCCATCTCCACGTAGATCTCCCCCAGGGGTAGCTCCAGCTCCTTGTAGTATGAGGACTGCACCACGATCGCCGCCTTACCGCCGGGGCGCAGCACGCGCCCTATCTCGCGCAGCGACTGCTCAGCGTCGCGGAAATACTGCAGGTAGAACGGCAGATAGTAGGACCTCGACGCCTTGCTCTGATGCTGCGCCACCCCCTCCAGAAAGGCGTTGCACAGCCTCCCCCACACAGGCTCCGGCGCGATGCCCTTGTCCACAATCACCGGCGCCCCGATGTTCTCCCGCCGCAGATCGTCCACACCGTCTGCCGTATAGCCCATCAACAACAACTCCGGCTTGGTCGAGAAGACGTAGTCGATCCGCGTGCAGTAGGGCGGCGACGTGACCACCAGATCGATGCAGTCGTCCCGGATCTCCATCGCCCGCGAATCCCCAACCACCGTCCAAACCCGACCGAGCGTCTCCGCTCTCCTGGCACTTCTCGCCAAGTCGCCCAGCATCCGCGTGGCGATCTCAGTGAACTGCTCGAAGACAACGTCCGCTCCCACGCTGGGCGCTTCATCGTCGATCAACAACCACGTCGGGTTCGAGCCCTTGCGGAACCCGCCCACCTCGCGCAACAACTGAAACAGCGCCGATAGGAAGAAGCCGCGTCGCTTCGATGCGTGACAACGTCCGGCAGCTGCCGGCTGCAGCACCTTGCTCAAGTACGCCGGAGCGGAGATCTCCACCGTCTGTTCCAGAATGGCCTTCTTCAACGCGACGAGGGCTTGCGCGGGCTCCAAGGCAACCCACTCCAAAAGCTCGTCGCGCGGCGCGTCTCGGGCCTCGCCGTGGATCTCCTGCGCACGCGCCACGATCGTCTTGGCGGTGTCGAGGGTCTCTCCTCGGTTCTCAAGGAGCTGTGGCGCCTTCGCCTGCGCGTGCCACACCATCACCGGATTGATCTCGATGCCGAGCGCATCATAGCCGCGATACTCCGCCATCAACGTCGTCGTGCCGCTGCCGTTCCAAGGATCCAGCACAAAGTCCCCGGGCCTGCCCAACACGTCCAACGTATCCAGCACAAACTGCTCAGCGTATCCGGCGTAATAACTGTGCCAACGGTGCACGCCCTCCCGCTCCCGCCGGCCCCGCTTGCTCGTGTGCAGGCCTTCAAGCGGCGCCGTGCTCACCTCAGTCTCCTCAAACAGCAGCAACTGCGGCTCCGCCACCCGACTGCCCTGCTTCACGTCCTGATCGTCAACGACGTGTGCCATCGTGCCCCTTCTCCCCTCTCGCTCTCCCCTGCCATCTGCCGCGCGCCGACCGTCGCCCCACGCCTCATCGCCGGACCGCCCTGAGTCGCGTCCTAGAACGTTCCTTCTACGACCGATTATATGTCCCCTCAGCTAACCGTCAATGCCCATCACCCCGCACACTGCTGTCCCCAACGTCGCTGGCTCGAACCGCCGATGCTCTCCTTGACCTTGATCATAACCCGCCCACCAACAGTGTACGCCCATCCCCCACTTCCCGCAGAAAAAGGCCTCGATCCCATGAACCGTAACGCTTCCCGCCTGCCGTGCTCCCGGCCTGGCGCCCGCTTGACAATGGCGGGGCTTTGGCCTAGAATGATACTAACCTTGGCGCAATAGCATACCATATCCCGTTTTTCATCTCACTTCTCATTCTTCAGGCCACCATCACCTCAGGAAGGTGACTGCCGTGCATCGACAGCAGCGATGGCTCGATGGGAATCGGAACCGGTGGACGGTCCCCACGTTCACGTCAGCAGCGTGCTGCTCTGGTATGCTCGTCCGACTGCCAGGTCCCTCGATGTTTCCCCTACCCTTAGGAGAGCCCTATGCTAATCGCGCGCGTCGTCGGTTCTGCCGTCTCAACGATCAAAGAGGAGACCCTGCGCGGGCTTAAGTTACTCGTGGTGCGTGAGGCCACGCCGGCTAATGAGCTGCGCGGCGAGCCCTTCGTCGCGGCGGACACGGTGGGTGCCGGAGAGGGCGAGCTGGTGTTGGTCGTCATGGGGAGTGCTGCGCGCCAGACGGATAGGACGCGGGACTATCCCGTGGATGCGGCGATCATCGGTATCCTGGATTCCCTCGAAGTCGACGGCGACGTGCCCTTCCGTAAGAGTTGAGCGTGCAGGTGATGCACTACGCTCCAGCGCTTATCTGTCCGCGTGACCCGGCTCCGATCTCGGGAGGCCTGGGCGGGCCGGCCGGTGGTGGGCCAGGCTGCCGTTTGTTTCCCCGTAGCTTGAGGAAGGTCGATCTATGAACTTGAAGTGCACCCTGTTCGGCACGACGTACACGTTCCAATCGTTGAAGGAAGTCCTGGCCAAGGCCAACGAGCCGAAGTCGGGCGATGAGTTGCTGGGCATCGCGGCGGAGACGGCGACCGAGCGCATGGCGGCGCGCTACGTGCTCGCCGACCTGACGCTGGAGGACATCCGCAACCACCCCGTGATCCCCTACGAAACCGACGAGGTCACGCGCGTGATTCTGGATGACCTCAACGACGCGATCTTCGCTGAGGTGAAGCACTGGACGGTGGGCCGGCTGCGTGAGTGGGTGCTGGACCACGGCACGACCGGGTGTGACCTTATGCGCGTGTCGCGTGCCCTGACCTCGGAGATGATCGCCGGCGTGGCCAAACTGATGTCGAACATGGATCTGGTCTACGGCGCGCGGAAGATCCGTGTGATCACGAAGGCGGCTACCGAGGTGGGGATGGAGGGCACGATGTCCTTCCGCCTCCAGCCCAACCACCCGACGGACAGCTGGCAGGGGATCCTGGCGGCGATCATGGAGGGGTTGAGCTATGGCAGCGGCGACGCGATCATCGGCATCAACCCGGCAGAGGACTCGGTGGCGGGCACGCGGGCGCTGATGGAGCGCAGCACGGAGTTCATGCAGACGTGGGAGATACCCACCCAGAACTGCATCCTCTCGCATATCACGACGCAGATGGCAGCGGTGCGCCAGGGCGGGCCGGTCTCGGTGCTCTTCCAGAGCATCGCCGGCACGGAGGACACGAACGACTCGTTTGGGGTGAACAAGGCGCTGCTGGATGAGGCCTATGACCTGATCCTGCATCAGGGGACGGCGCCCGGACCGCACCTGCTCTACTTCGAGACGGGGCAGGGCTCGGAGATGGCGGTGGGGTGCGATCACGGCGTGGACGAGTTGACGCTGGAGTCGCGCACGTACGGCTTCGGGCGCCACTTCAGGCCCTTTATGGTGAACAACGTCTCGGGCTTTATCGGACCGGAGACGATCTTCGACGGCAAGCAGGTGATCCGGGCCTCGTTGGAGGATCACTTCATGGCCAAGCTCCACGGGCTGCCGATGGGGATGGCGCCCTGCTATACGAACCACACCAACGCCGACCAGAACGATCAGGAGACGGCGACGATGTTGCTGGCCATGGCGGGGGCCAACTACTTCATGGGTGTACCGATGGGCGACGACGTGATGCTCAGCTATCAGGACACGAGCTTCCACGATGATGTCACCCTTCGCGAGCTGTTGGGGCTCCTGCCCGCGCCGGAGTTCTATGCGTGGTTGCAGAAGCTGGGCCTCATGCGGGATGGGAGGCTCACCGATATCGCCGGCGATGCCTCGATCTTCTTGAGATAGGGCAGGGGTGAACACCTAGGTGATCAGGAGGTGGCTATTGAATGATTGTAGGGACCGGTCGCACAAGATCCGTTTCTAGGCTGAGTCACATAGCTCTGTTCACGTAGTCTACGGGAGGTGCATCTTGGACATCAACGAGATCATCATCTTCATCATGATGATTTTCATGGTATTGGGCGCCATCGATCGCATCCTCGGCAACCGGTTCGGGCTGGGGGAGGAGTTCGAGAACGGCTTCAATGCGATGGGGGCGCTGGCGCTGGCGATGGTTGGTGTCGTCTCGCTGGCACCGGTCTTGGCGAACCTGTTGGGGGCGGTCATCACACCCATCTACACAGCTTTGGGGGCTGACCCGGCGATGTTTGCCACCACGCTTCTGGCCAACGACATGGGTGGCTACCCCCTGGCGCTGCAGATGGCGATCGATCCGCAGGCCGGGTTGTTTGCCGGCATCATCCTCGGCGCGATGATGGGGCCCACCATCGTCTTCTCCATCCCCGTGGCGCTGGGGATCATCGAGAAGAAGGACCAGAAGTGGCTGGCGATGGGTATGCTGGCGGGCTTTATCACGATTCCCCTCGGCTGTATCGCCGGTGGTCTGGTGGCGGGCTGGAGCTTGGGGTTCATCCTGAGCAACCTGGTCCCGGTGGTCATCGTTGCGGCGCTGATCGCCTTCGGCCTGTGGCGCATCCCCGAGCAGATGACGCGCGGGTTCGAGATCTTCGGCAAGGGCGTGGTGATCGTCATCACCATCGGCCTGGCCGCCATCGTCTGGGAGACGCTCACCGGGATCGTCATCATCCCCGGTATGGCCCCTGTGTGGGATGGCATCGACATCGTCGGCAACATCGCCATCGTCCTCTGTGGTGCTTTCCCGATGGTCAAGGTTCTGGTCAAAGTGGCTGAGAAGCCGCTCAAGTCGGTGGGCCGGCTGTTGGGGATGAATGATGTCGCTGCCGCCGGTATGGTGGCCAACCTCGCTAACAACATCCCCATGTTCGCGCTGATGAAGGACATGGACAATCGCGGCAAGGTGCTCAACGCGGCCTTCGCCGTGAGCGCGGCGTTCACCTTTGGTGATCACCTCGGCTTCACCGCCGGGGTCGAGCCGCAGCTGATCTTCGCGATGGTCGTCGGCAAGCTGGTCGGGGGCATCACTGCCGTGGCGGTGGCGATGCTGGTGGCCCCCAAGGCCGGCGCTGTGGAGGTGGCGACGGAGACCGAGGTGCCGGTGGGGACACCGACGCCGGAGCTGGCCCAGGAGGCGCGGTAGTCCGGTTGCGGAAGGCACGCAGCAGAGGTGCCGGACGCAGCAGATGGGCGCCTGCTTCTTCATAAGTTGACACGTTCTCTTAACAGCGGATCAAAGGAGACTCCTATATGGCTATTCAGATGATTGCGTTGGGGATGATCGAGACGAAGGGTCTGGTTGGGGCGATCGAGGCGGCGGATGCGATGGTCAAAGCGGCCAACGTCACGCTGATCGGCAAGGAGACCATCGGCGGCGGGTACGTCACAGTGATGGTGCGCGGTGATGTCGGCGCGGTCAAGGCGGCGACCGATGCGGGAGCAGCCGCGGCGCAGCGCATCGGCGAACTCGTGAGCGTCCACGTCATCCCCCGCCCCCACGGGGATGTGGAGTTCATCCTGCCCAAGGTGAGCGAGGACTAGGCACCGCATGGCACGTGATGGGCGCGAGCTGCTGAGCGTCGGCATCGACGTGGGGACCACGACCACGCAGTTGGTCTTCTCCCGACTGACGGTGCAGGATGTCGCACGCTTGGGCCAGGTGCCGCGGCTCGAGGTGAGCGCGAAGTCGGTGCTCTACGAGAGCCCGATCTACTTCACGCCGCTGACCACGCCCGAGCTGGTAGATGTGGAGGCGCTCACGGCGCTCGTGCAGCAGGAGTATCGCAGCGCGGGTTTTGCGCCCGGACAGATCGAGACCGGCGCGGTGATCGTGACCGGTGAGATCGCCCGCGCGCAGAACGCCGACGCGATTCTCGACGCGATCTCGCACCTCGCGGGCGAGTTCGTAGTGACGGTCGCCGGCCCCAGCGTGGAGGCGCAGATCGCGGGGCGGGGCGCCGGTGCTGCGGCCTACTCGGTGGAGCACTACACGCAGGTGACGAACGTGGACATCGGCGGCGGCACGGCCAATGCGGCGATCTTCCGCGTGGGCGAGCACCTGTCGTCATCGACGCTGGCGGTAGGCGGTCGCCAACTGGTGATCGAACGGACGTCGGGCATCGTGCGTCACGTCGCGCCGTCGGGCCGTATCATCGTGGAGGCGCTGAACCTGCCGCTCCGTGAGGGCGGGCAGGCGACGCTGCCGGCGCTGGAGCGGTTCTGTGACTGCATGGCCGACCTGACCGCGGATCTCCTCGAAGGGCACGAGAGCGAGCTGGGCAAGCAGATGCAGCTGACGCCGCCGCTGGCGGGCACCGAGCGATCCACCGTGGTCTTTTTCTCCGGTGGCGTGGGCACCTACTACTACGACCCCATCGAGGTCCACACGCTCTCCGAGGCGCTGGTGCACGACGATGTAGGCCCGCTCTTCGCCCAGTCGCTGCGCCTCAACGCTCGGATCCGGACGTTGAATGTCAAGAAGCCGGCGCAGACGCTGCGGGCGACAGTGATGGGGGCCTCGAGCCAGACGGTGACGCTCAGCGGCAGCACGATCTGGGTGGCGCGTGAGGAGTTGCCGCTGCGGGATCTGCCCGTGGTGCGCGCGCACGCGGCCCTTGAGGCCATCGCAGGGGCGGATCCGGAGCGGCTCGCCGCGGCGCTGCTGCAGGCGGGTCAGCGATGGGATGCCGGTGAGGAGGTGGCGAATATCGCGTTGACGATGGACCTGCCGCCCCGCCTGGATCATCCGACCCTGACCGCCATCGCCGAGGGCGTGGCGCGCTACGCCGACCGGCGTAACGGCGAGCGCCCCATCATCCTGGTGCTCGAACGGGACTTCGCACAGTCCCTGGGTCAGACCATCCACTTGCTGCGCCCTGACCTTCCGCTCGTGGTCATCGACCAGGTGGGGTTAGGGGAGGGCGACTTCATCGACATCGGTCTGCCGCTTCTGGGGGGACGCGTCGTGCCCCTCTCCGTGAAGACGTTGATCTTTTACCATAGCTAGTGACGTCCCTGCGGGCCTTGGGTGCGCCGCCATCCGGCGCCGGGGCTCCCGATGTCACAGGCCTTTGACAGAATAGCCGCCGAAAGGAGGCGCTACATGCTCCTACGCACTAAGTTGTTTGGCAAAACGTATGAGTTCGGCTGTATCAAGGAGCTCATGGCCAAAGCCAATGAGGAAAAGTCCGGCGACCGCCAGGCCGGCATCGCTGCCGAAAGCGTCGCCGAACGGATGGCCGCCAAGCACGTCTTGGCGGAGGTGCCGCTGGAGGTCTTGCGCCAGAATCCCGCCGTGCCCTACGAGGAGGATGAGGTCACCCGCGTCATCCAGGATGCCGTCAACGAGACCATCTACAACGAGATCAAGGGCTGGACGGTGGGCGAGTTCCGTGAGTGGCTGTTAGCCGATACGACGACCGGCGACATGGTGCGCCGGATCAGCACCGGCTTGACCGCGGAGATGGTCGCAGCGGTGACCAAGCTGATGTCGAACATGGATCTGATGGTGGGCGCGAAGAAGATCCGGGTGACCGCGCACTGCAACAACACCATCGGCCTACCGGGCACGCTGGCCTCGCGCAACCAGCCCAACCACCCCACCGACTCGGTGGAGGGGATCCGGGCGACGATCTATGAGGGACTCTCGTTCGGCTCGGGTGACAGCGTCATCGGCATCAACCCGGTGGACGACTCCACCGACAGCGTGATGCGCTTGCTGGACATGACCTATGAGGTCATCCGGAAATGGGAGATCCCGACCCAGAACTGCCTCCTGGCGCACGTCTCGACGCAGATGGAGGCGATGAAGCGCGGTTCGCCGGTGGGCCTGGTCTTCCAGAGCCTGGCCGGCTCGCAGAAGGCGAATGATGCCTTCGGTGTGAGTGTGGGGCTGATGGACGAGGCCTATGAGATGGCGCAGAAGTACTGCGTCTCGGGCGGTCCCAACTATATGTACTTCGAGACCGGTCAGGGCACGGCGCTCTCCGCCGACGCGCACTACGACACCGATCAGCTGACGATGGAGGCCCGCATCTACGGGATGGCCAAGCGGTACCGGCCCTACCAGGTGAACACCGTGGTGGGCTTCATCGGCCCGGAGTACCTCTACGACACCGTGCAGATCACGCGCGCGGGGCTGGAGGACCACTTCATGGGCAAGCTGACCGGCATTCCGATGGGCTGCGATGCCTGCTATACCAACCACGCGGTGGCGACCCAGAACGACATCGAGAACCTGGAGGTCCTCCTGGCTGCGGCGGGCTGTAACTACTTCATGGGCGTGCCGATGGGTGACGACGTGATGCTGAGCTACCAGTGTACCAGCTACCACGATGCTGCAGCGATGCGGCAGCTGCTGGGGCTGCGCCCGAACCCGGAGTTCGAGGCCTGGATGGAGTCGCTGGGCCTGATGAAGGACGGCAAGCTTACGGCCATCGCAGGGGATGCATCGTTCTTCCTGCAGAAATAAGGAGCTACCTATGGAACAACCGAATGTCAATATCGAGGCAATCGTGCAGGCGGTGGTCGCCGAGCTGCGGAAGCAGGGACAGGCGCCGGCAGGCGGCAGCCAGCCGGTCAAGTCCACGGCTCCGGGCGAGCTGATCATCGACCTGCCTGACCCGACGAGACCGGAGGCACGTACGGCGATCGGGGTCGACAACCCCTACGATGCCGAGGGCTTACGCAATCTGCGGGGAACCACGACGGCGCGCATCGGCGTCGGTCGCGCCGGCCCACGCCCCAAGACGAGCACCCTGCTGCTGTTCCAGGCCGACCATGGCGTGACCCAGGACGCGATCTACGGCGTTGTGACCGAGGAGGCCAAGGCGCAGTTCGACCTCTTCACGGTGCAGACGATGGTCGCCGATCGCGACGAGTACCTGCTGCGCCCGGATCTCGGACGGAAGCTCTCTGACGAGGCCAAGCAGATCATCGCCGAGCGCTGCGTCAAGAACCCGCAGGTGCAGGTCATCGTCGGCGACGGTCTGAGCGCGGCCGCGGTGAACAACAACCTGCAGCACATCTTCCCGGTGATCTCCGATGGTCTGAAGTCCGCCGGGATTACGATGGGCACGCCCTTCTTCGTCCAGAACGCCCGCGTGGGCGTCATCAACGACGTGGGCGAGTTGCTCAACGCCGACATGGTGGTGATCCTCTTGGGTGAGCGGCCCGGACTGGGCGTCGCGGACGCGATGAGCGCCTACATGGGCTATCAGCCGCGGCCCGGCAAGACCGATGCGGAACGCGATGTGATCTGCATGATCACCTACAACGGCGGTACCAACCCGCTGGAGGCCGGCGCCTACGTTGTGGAGTTGATCAAGAAGACCCTCAAGTACAAGGCCAGCGGCGTCGAACTGAAGCGCCTCAGCGGCGAGGATGAGTCCTGACAGCGTGCAGGAGAAACAGAGGAGGGACCTTTATGGCGATTCTTGATCCTGTCAAGCCGAACATTCTGTCGGCACGGTTGATCCCCAATGTGCATCCTGAGTATGCGGAGCAGATGGGGTTGCGACCCGACCAGCGTAGCCTGGCGTTGATCACCTGCGACATCGACGACTCGCTCTATGTGGCGCTCGATGAGGCGACGAAGATGGCCGAGGTCGAGGTGGTCTATGCACACAGCTTCTACGCCGGCTCCAGCTACCCCTCCGGCCCGCTCTCCGGCGAGATCATCGGTATCCTCGCGGGGCCCAATCCGGCGGAGGCGCGCGCGGGCCTGAACGCCTGCATCGCCTACGCGGAGGAGCAGGCGTGGTTCTTCTCGGCCAATGAGGACAGCAGCCAGATCTTCTTCCCACACACGATCTCGCGCACGGGCAGCTACTTGAGCAAGGAGGCCGGGGTGCCCATCGGCACGCCGCTGGCCTATCTGATCGCCCCGCCCATCGAGGCGACGTACGCGATCGATGCCGCGCTCAAGGCCGCCGAGGTGGAGCTCAAGGTGTGGTGGAAGCCACCCTCGGAGACCAACTTCGCTGGCGCGTTGCTCGCGGGCAGCCAGAGCGCGTGTCGCGCTGCGTGCCAGGCCTTCCAGGACGCTGTGCTGGACGTTGCCGCCAGCCCGCTGAAGTTCTAGAGGGAGCTGAGCGGAGGACTCAATCCGCCTCCGGCGGGTTCGAGCGTTCCGGCGCTGTGGCTAGGGGGTGTGAGGGAATCCTGCGGCAGCCTGCCTGATCGGGTGGGACCCGCAGGCTAGTAGGAGGTGTCTATGCCTGATAGCTTCGACATGGACCTGCAGTCCATTCAGGAAGCAAGACGGTTAGCCGTGGCGTGCCGCGAGGCGCAGCGAGCATTCGCCACGGCCTCGCAGGAGACGGTGGACCGCATCTGCCAGGCGATGGCCGATGCCGCGTACAACGCGGCGGCGCGGCTGGGGCAGATGGCGAACGAGGAAACCGGCTACGGTGTGCCGCGCCACAAGCAGATCAAGAACGAGTTCGCGAGCCGAACGGTTTGGGCGTCGATTAAGGACCAGAAGACGGTCGGCGTCATCGCACACGACGAGCAGCGCAAGGTGATGGAGATCGCCTGGCCTGCGGGCGTCGTCGCGGCGCTCACGCCGTCCACGAATCCCACGTCGACGATCATGTTCAAGATCCTGATCGCGGTGAAGGCGCGCGACGGCATCGTCGTGGCGCCACACCCGTTCGCCAAGACGTGTAGTTACGAGACCGTGCGTCTGATGGCGGAGGCGGGCGAGGCCGAGGGCATGCCGCCGGGCCTGGTGAGCTGCATGCAGCACATCACGCTGGACGGCACCCAGGCGCTGATGCGCCACTACGCCACCTCGCTGATCCTGGCGACCGGCGGGACGCCGATGGTCAAGGCGGCACACAGCGTGGGCAAACCCGCGATCGGCGTGGGGCCGGGTAATGTGCCGGCCTACGTGGATCGCAGCGCCGATGTGGTGAAGGCCGCCGGCGACATCGTCAACAGTAAGGCCTTTGACTGCTCGACGATCTGCGCCACCGAACAGTCGGTCGTCGCCGACAAACCCATCGCGGCGCAGCTGCGCGCGGAGATGGAGAAGCACGGAGCCTACTTCGTCAACGCCGAGCAGAAAGCGGCGCTGGAGCGGACGCTCTTCTTCCCCGACGGCGGCATCAATGCCCGCAGCGTGGGCAAGACGCCGCAGGCGCTGGCGGAGATGGCGGGCATCGAGGTGCCCGCGAGCGCACGTATCCTGGTCGCCGAACTGGAAGGTGTGGGCGCCGACTATCCGCTGAGCCGCGAGAAGCTCACGACGGTGTTGGGCTTCTACATCGAGGACGGCTGGCGTGCCGGCTGTGAGCGGTGCATCCAGCTGCTCAAGTTCGGCGGAGACGGTCACTCGCTGGTGATCCATGCGCGTGACCACGACGTGATCATGGCCTTCGGCCTGGAGAAACCGGCTTTCCGCATCATCGTCAACACCTGGGGCACGCTCGGCGCCATCGGCGCCACGACAGGTGTCATGCCCTCGATGACGCTCGCTCCTGGGGGGATCGGCGGCGCGGTGGTCGGCGATAACATCACGACGCGCCATCTGCTGAACATCAAGCGGCTGGCGTATGAGTTGGTGCCTCCGCCCGAGGGGGCCTACACGCACGCATCCAACGGTGCGACGGTGGCGCCCGACGTGGCGGCTCCGGAGACCATCGAGGCCATCGTGCGACGGGTCCTGGCGTCGATGGCGAGCGAGCAGGATAGGAGGCCCTGATGAGCGAGCAGTGTCACGCACTCACGCTCGCAGGCGAGCGCTGCCGCAATCGCGCCCGGCCCGGATCGCGCTTCTGCTTTCTGCCCCGCCATCAAGCTCAGGGACAGACCGACGAGGACGCTCCTGGGCCGGCTGAGGAGATCGTTGAGGCGTCGGGGACCGTGCCGGAGGCGCCTGACGCTGCGGAGCCGGCAGCGGAGCCACCCGAGGTCGAGGAAGCAACCTCACAGGTCGAAGGGGGAGCCGAGGCTCCGCCGCCTGTGCTAACCAAGTTTGAGAAGGAGTTACCCATGCCTAACGTACAGATGATTGCCCTGGGGATGATTGAGACGAAGGGCTTGGTCGGCTCGATCGAAGCCGCCGATGCCATGGTCAAGGCCGCGAACGTGAAGCTGATCGGCAAGGAGTACATCGGCGGCGGCTACGTGACGGTGATGGTGCGCGGGGACGTCGGTGCGGTCAAGGCCGCGACCGATGCCGGCGCCGCCGCCGCGCAGCGGATCGGCGAGCTGGTCAGCGTGCATGTGATTCCGCGCCCCCACGGCGATGTGGAGTTCATCCTACCGAAAGTCGACGAAGAGTAGGCCAGGCTGACGATCAGCTGTCACCTGCCCGCCGCGAGTTCGCGTTGCGGCATGGTTCGCAGTGCTTCGCGAGGTGTGCCCTGTGAGGCGGCGGACAGAGGGTAAGGGAGAGGGTGACAAGGGAGACGTCCGTGATCCCTTGTCGCCTCATCCCCTTGCCCACCAAGTCGGAAGGGAGCCGAGTTATGGCAAAACGCCTATACACTGCTGCCGATATCCAGCGTCTGGTCTACGACGACCACGAGACGACGCTGGTTGTGGCCAAGGGAGACATCGTTACACCCCTGGCCCTTGATGCGGCTCACGAGCTAGGGGTGGAGATCACCTATGAGGGCGCCGGTTCGGCGGATCTGCCGGTCTGGAGTGGGGCGGCTCAACAGATCACGAGCGCCCCTACCGCCAAGCCCGCAGCGCTCGCCGCTGACAAGGTCGATCGTGGAGGCGCATCGCCGGGCGATGACCTGGAGGCGCAGGTCCGCGCGATCGTGACCGCGATGGTCGCCGGCTGCCATCCACAGAAGCCGGTGACACCGGTGCGCCACGTCGAGGGGCGCCACATCCGGCTGGAGCCCTTCCCCTTCGACGTCAAACGCCCGGAGATGGATATCCGCCTGGTCGATGTGGTGACCTCGGAGCATGGGTCGCCGATGGCTGCCGGTGTGATGTCGTTCCGGGAGGGCAGCTTCCCCTGGACCCTGAACTACGCCGAGATCGACCTGGTCCTGGAGGGTGAGTTGCACATCGAGACGACGGAGGGCACGCTCGTCGGCAAGCCGGGCGACGTGCTCTACATCCCGGAGGGAACGAGCATCAGCTTCGCCACCCCGAGCTGGACGAAGTTCTTCTATGTGACCTATCCTGCCGACTGGTCGGATGCGTGAGGCGCCTATGGCCATCCTAACCGAATCCGAAATCCGAGACCTGATCCGGCAACCCCAGCCGGGGATGACGCTGACGGTGCCGCCGGGGACGCGGCTGTCGCCGGCGGCCCAGGACTTCGTGAAGCACTGGAAGCTCGAGCTGCAGTTCGGTGCGCCGGCTGCGGAGGGTGAATCCACGGGATGGGACAAGCCGGCGAGCTTCCCCGTGCAGCTCTCGGGGGAGACGCCGACGTGCAGCGTCTGCGGCATGCCCGTGAGTGCCAAGCCGGAGTATATGACGCAGCTCGATGCGACCCGCTTCGCGCCGAAGAACATCCCGCGCATCCGCTTTCGCGGCAAGATCGACACGCTGCAGAGCCTGTGCCTGTTGATCGCCTCGCGAGCGCGGGCCCTGGACCGTCCGGAGCTGGCGGCACGTCTCGATACGCTGGCGGCCTACTGCCGGGAGATGATGAGCGCGGAGTACAACGAGCGTCCTGTGGCGCCGCTGGTCTTTGCCGATGCCGATGAGGAGGCGATCCACAAGGCCACCCATCAGCCTGAGGAGGCCTTCGGCATCTCGCACGTGGTGCCGTCGTCGACGGACCCCGAGCTGCTGCACTGGCTCAACGTCCTGCGCTGCGAGTCGCGCGAGGTGGAGTTGGTCGCTCTGGATGCCTTTGTGCCGGCGCCCGAGTATCGTGTGGTGCAGCCGTCCATCGTCACCGCCGTCAATCGTTTCAGCAGCGCGGTGTATTACCTTGAACTGGGCTTCATGGCGGGCAGGTTCTAGCTATGAATCCTGAGTTGACCAAGTTCCTGGCAAGCGCCGACCGGGCGATCCACAGCCCGTCGCGGAACGGACATCGCGGTCCGGTGCACGTCGGTGTGGATCTGGGCACCGCCTATACGGTGCTCTTCGTCCTGGACGAGGCGCTGCAGCCATGGGCCGGGGCCTATGAGTTCGCCGAGGTCGTGCGCGATGGGTTGGTGGTGGACTTCGTCGGCGCCACCGCCCTGCTCCGCCGCCTGAAGGCGAAGGTAGAAGCGCAGCTGGGCTTCGAGCTGACGTCGGCGGCGACGACCTATCCGCCCGGGGTGCCGCAGGCGGAGGTGCGGGCGACGCGCTATGTGGTGGAGGCAGCCGGTATGGCATGCAGCGGCGTGGTGGACGAGCCCACAGCGGCGAACTCCGTCCTCCAGGTCGAGAACGGTGCTGTGGTGGACATCGGCGGCGGCACGACGGGCATCGCCATCATCCGGGACGGGGAGGTCGTCTACACCGCCGATGAGGCGACCGGCGGCACGCACTTCTCGCTGGTTATCGCGGGCGCTCATCACATCTCGTTCGAAGAGGCCGAGGCGATGAAAGTTGACCCGCGTGAGCAGCGCCGGCTCTTTCCTATCGTCAGGCCGGTGATGGAGAAGGTCGGCACGATTGTGGCCCGCCACATCGCCGGGTATCCGGTGGAGACGCTTTACCTGGTCGGCGGCACCAGCGCTTTTCAGGGCATCGCCGACGTGATCCGTGAAGTGACCGGCGTCCGTACCTGGGTGCCGAGTAACCCACTGTTCGTCACCCCGCTGGGGGTGGCTATGCACAACTAGGGGGCGAGGAGACACTATGGCAGGAGAATTTCAGCTACGCGCTTATTGCTACCTCGATCGGATGCAGCCGCAGTATGCGTCATTCGTGGGTACGGTGACCCAGGGCGATCTGCCGATCGAGGGTATGGCAAGTCTCTATGTGGAAATGGCCCCGGGCAACTGGGTCTTCCGTGTGGTCGACGTCGCCGTCAAGGCGACGGACGTCAGGCCGGGCGCCCAGATCGTTGAGCGCGAGTTCGGCATGTTCGAGATCCACTCGCTCTCTCAGGCGGACGTGATCCGCGCCGGCGAGGTCGTCTTGGAACGCTTGGAACTCTCCGTCACCGAGCGCAAGCGTCCGGAGATCGCCTCGATGCAGGTGATCACCAACGTCAATCCCTATCAGGCCCAGCTGTTGAACCGCTTTACGCGGGGCATGATGCTGGTGCCGGGGCAGACGATGCTGGTGCTGGAGTGTGCGCCGGCGGCGTACATCAACCTGGCCGCGAACGATGCCGAGAAGGCCGCGCCGGTCAACCTGATGCACGTGAGCTCGGTGGGACGATTCGGCCGCCTGTGGATGGCGGGCACTGAGGCCGACATTCTGGCGGCTCGGGATGCCGCCGTGGCCGCGCTGGAGTCGGTCGAGGGGCAGCCCTAAGCGACGATCTGGAGGTCGTTATGGCAAGAAGGTTCATCACCGAGCGTGATATTGCCGCTTATGCGGCCCAGGGAATGAAGGAGTTGGTGGTCGAGCCCGAGATGGTGCTCACGGACCTGGCGGTCGAGCGTGCGCGTGCCGCCAAGATCTGCCTGATCTACCCCGAAGCCAAGGAGGCAGCGCCTGTAGCCCCGGCCGGGTCGGCAAGCAAGGACGAGATCCACGCCCGGGTGCGCGCTGCCGTGATCGCGCGGCTGGGCAGCGAGCCCGAGGGGCTGGACGCGATTATCAAGGGTATTCTACCCAAGCTCTCATAGCCTTAGCCCTCAGCGCCGGCCCCCGGGGAGATCGGGCGATCGTGACCCGGGGGGATGGGTCGTGAGTGTCCAAGGCTCTGTTGAACGTTGCTGCCTGTCGTGCGCCGGCAGCAATCTCTGTGCTTGACGGGCCCGCCAGAGCGGGGGCCCGCCAGAGCGGGGGCTGCCCGAGGAGGCTGTGATGCGAATCGTGATCCCTGCGGAGGGCGCCGATCTCGATGCGCCGACGAGCCCGGTGTTCGGGCGCTGCCGGACGTTGATGTTCGTTGACGCGGATACCTTCGCGTTCGAGGCGTTGGACAACCCGGCGCGTGACGAGGTCGGTGGTGCGGGCGTGCTGGCTGTGGAGCTGGTCCTGCAGCACGGGGCCGAGGCCGTGATCGCGCGGCGTCTGGGCCCCAACGCCTTTAGGATGATCAAGTCGGCAGGACTCCCCACCTACGTGCTGGAGGGTGCCACCGTGCGCGAGGTGGTGAGGGCCTTCCAGGCCCGGCGGCTGCGCAAGCTGTAGCGGCGCGGGCTAGCAGGTGGGCTCGGCGGCGCCCGTCAGCGCGGCGTGGATCATCGCGGCAGCACAGCCTACCCCGCTCTCCACCCGCAAGGCACCGGTGGGGCAATTACGCCGGCAGGCGCCGCACTCCATGCAGGCGTCGGGCCGAACGATCGAGACGGCGCCTCGCCCGTGATGGGCGGCGCCGGGCAGAAAGACCCCGTGGGGACAGACCGCCGAGCACATACCGCAGTTGATGCACAACGCCGCGTTGAAGGCCAGCGTATTGAGGGCGCTGACCGCCAGGTAGCCTTCCGCCGGCCCCGCCGGTTGCTGTTCCTCGCTTGAACAGCCGCAGCCTGTCGTCTCACAGCAACTCGCCTTGCTTGTCGTTCCACAGCAGCTTGCCATCGCGCTCTCCTCTAGCTCACCCTCTCCAGGATGGAGAGGCCCAACGTCAGTAGGATCCCTGTGCCGAAGAGCCATGCCATAGCACGGACGTAGGTCAACATCTCGCGTTTCACCCCGGTCTTGGACGTGAAGGTGCTAGCTCCGGTGAAGTTCAGCGCCAGGTAGGCGGTCACGGGGGGCATCGTCAGTAGATAGGCGGCTGCCCACGCGAATCGCTGCCATGCCGGCGCCTCCGGGGCGCCCATCGCGGCGAGGGCGGCGAAGACGGCCGCGACCGCCCCCCCAAGGATGAAGCCTTTGCCGCTGAAGGCGTAGGCCGGTAGCCACGGCAACAGGAGCGGGAAGAGCGCGGTCCCTGCTATGACCGCAGCGACCGCCGCCCACGCCGCCAGCGGGGAGACGAGGAGTCCCAAGAGTAGGGCCACGATCAGGGTGGGCAGCAGGACGTGGACCAGCTCGATCGGGATCAGGACCAGGCGATCGCGCAACGTGAATCGTACCCGGCGCATCTCGGGGGTCGCACTTCCCGTCTTGAGATAGGCCGGCAGGTCGGCGGCGCGCACAGGTCCATAAACCACGGTGAAGCCGCTGCGTTGTCGCACCTCGTGGGCCGATACGCCGGGAGCGCCAAGCTGCGGGAGGATTAGTTTGCGGTGGCTGACGATCTCCACCAGGCCCGACGCCTCGATGCGATGCACCAACTCAGCGGTCCCGAAGGTGCCCTTGCCTGCGGCGCACCAGACATTGACCCCGTCGGTGTCCAGCACCAGGATGTAGGCATCGACGCCTGAGAGCGCCGATCGCAGCGCATCGAAACTCAGGGAGTAGTTAGCGGTGACCAACACCGGTGAGCTGTGCGTGGGGTTGCCCAGGGCGTAAAGACCCGGGACGACGCGGTGTTCGCCACGGCGGAAGCCCCAGCGGGCCAGGGTGTGATCCCAGTGATGCGCGAAGGTCAGGGTGCTGTCGGTCGTCATGATCCGTGTTGGTGTCATTGGGCCCCCTCGAAGATGGTGTCGATGGTCGTCCGAAACCAGGCGATGTTCTCCGGGTTCAGGCAGTAGCAGCGCGCCGGCCCCTCGGTCGTGCCGGTAATCCAGCCGGCTTGGCGCAGGACCTTGAGGTGTTGCGAGACCGTCGCCTGGGCGATCGGCAGGTGGTCGACGAGGTCGCCGGTGATGCAGCCGGGATGCGCGACTAGGTATTTCAGGATCTCGAAGCGGATGGGGTTCGCCAACGCCTTCAGCATCTCGAGCAGGCGATCCTGCGGCGCACCTGAGATGTCGAGACTGCAGCATGGGTCCGGCGACGTGCAGCATGAGGTGGTTGGGTTCATCGGTGACCTTTCATCGTATTTTTACGATATTATACGCCGACCGCCCTACCTGTCAAGAGGGGGAGGTCCAAGGGGCCGGGACTATGGCGTTTGGCTTGCTGCCGGTCGCAAGGGACCACAGCCAAGGGGCTGCCGTGTCCGACGCCCCGAGACGGAGCCCTCGCGGACGAGGGGGCTGCAAGCACCCAACCGCTGTCGATGGGCGGTGGACAGCAGGCCGGTACCAGATTAGAATGCAGGCTGCATTGCTCGTCGGCTCATCGAAGAACTGGAGGCGAATCGCGCTATGAAACCACTGGATCTCACCGGCGTTACCACCTACCCGATTGCCCAGAGGCGCAATCTGGTTCAACTGAGCGACCTTCCGGCGTTGGACGCGTCGGCGCCTCCCTTTGAAGGCGTGGCACTGGATGAGGTGGTCGCACGGATTGCGCGGGCCCGGCGGGAGGGTCGCGCCGTGATCTGGATGATGGGCGCCCACGTGATCAAGAGTGGGCTCTCGCGTCTGCTGATCGACCTGATGGCGCGGGGGCTGGTCACCCACATCGCGGGCAACGGTGCCGTCTCGATCCACGACGTCGAGCTGGCGATGATCGGGGCGACGAGTGAGGATGTCGCCGATAGCATCGAGGACGGCAGCTTCGGCATGGCGGACGAGACCGGGCGATGGATGCACCAGGCGCTGCGCGAGGGTGCCCGCGACGGTTTGGGGTATGGCGCGGCGATCGGACGGTTCATTCACGGGCACCCCGACCTCTTCCCGCACCGCGACGTCAGCGTGCTGTGGCAGGCGTACCGGCTCGGCATTCCGGCGACGATCCACGTGACGATCGGCACCGATATCATCGACCAGCATCCCACCGCCGACTTCGGGGTGCTGGGAGCGACGAGCGGGCGCGACTTCCTGCGCTTCTGCGCCTCGGTCAGCCGGCTGGAGGGCGGGGTCTTCCTGAACTTCGGGTCGGCGGTCACCGGCCCCGAGGTCTTCCTCAAGGCGCTGACCATCGCCCGCAATCTGGGCCATACGGTCTCGCGGATCACGACGGCGAACTTCGACCTGATCTCGCTGGGGGACGACGTCCACGGCAAGCTGGGCTATGACGACCCACTCTACTACTACCGACCGCGGAAGAACATCGTGAACCGTCCGACCTCGCTGGGGGGGGCGGGCTACCACATCACCGGCGATCACAGTGTGACCATCCCCAACCTGAGGCAGCGGTTGATGGATGCGCTGGATCGGGCGCCTCAGGCGGCTGAGGCCTCCTCACCCAGCTCGCTGCCCGCCGATGCGGGGGCGATCCTGGCAGAGCTGGTGGAGCGCCATCCGGAGCTTGCCGCTATCGAGGAGGACCTGGCGCGGACCTTTCGCGAGCTGGTGCGCGGCTTTCAGTCGGGTGGCACGCTCTTTCTCTGCGGCAACGGCGGCAGCATGGCCGATGCGCTGCACATCTCGGGGGAGCTGCTCAAGTCCTATGCCCACGAACGTCCCTTGCCCGCGTCGCTGGAGCGGCGGCTTCTCGAGGCGCCCGACGGCGAGCTGCTGTTGCGTAACCTCGAGGGCGGGCTGCGGGCGGTGGTGTTGGGGACCAATGTCGCGCTGACGAGCGCGGTGGCTAACGACCGGCCCGACCGCGACGTCAATCTGGCCCAGGAGCTGGTCGCGCTGGCGCGTCCGGGCGACGTGCTGCTGGGCATCAGCACGAGCGGCAACGCGCGCAACGTCGCGTATGCGGCCCAGGCTGCCCGCGCGATCGGGCTCACGACGGTGGCGCTGACGGGCAGCGGCGGGGGGCGGCTGGCCGAGTTGGCGGAGGTCGCGATCCGCGTGCCGGCCTCGCGCACGGATCGGGTCCAGGAGCAGCACGTGCTCTGCTACCACGCGCTGTGTGAGATGCTCGAGGTGACGCTCTTTGCGGGATGAGGGAGGGGATCGTGGGTGAAGCGTTGACACGGTGGCTTTCGCGGGAACGGCTCGAGGTGCTGCTGGCGCAGGCGAGAACGTGCCGCGTGGGCGTGGTGGGGGACCTCGCGTTGGATGGGTACTGGGTCGCGGATATGACCCGTGCCCGGCTCTCACGCGAGACGCCGCATTTTCCGCGTCCGGTGGTGGCGGAGCGCTATGCGCCGGGCGCCGGCGCTAACGTGGCCCAGAATCTCAGCGCCCTGGGTGTGGCACGCACCGAAGCGCTATCGGTGATCGGCGATGACTGGCGCGGCGGATTGCTGACGCAGGCGCTGCGGGCGCAGGGGGTCGACGTGGGGCGGATGCTGGTCTCGTCGCAACGCGGGACGACGGCGTACATCAAGCCGCTGCTGACGGGGTATGAGTCGCAGCAGGAGGACGCGCGGCTGGACTTCGAGAACGCCGAGCCGCCGGCTGCCGAGGTGGAGGACGAGCTGATCGCGCGGGTGGCGGGAGCCCTGGACGAGCTCGATGCGCTCTTTGTCGCCGATCAGTTCGAGATCCACGGCGTGGTGAGTGAACGGGTGCGCGAGGCGTTGATCGGCCTGGCGCGTGAGCACGCGGACAAGGTCTTCGTGGCGGACTCGCGGTGCCGGATCGGATGGTTCCGGGGCATGGTGGTGAAGCCGAATCGGGCCGAGGCCGCGGCGGCGCTCAGCCCAGGGGGCACTCTCGGGGGGAGAGGGGAGGCGGAGGCGCTGAGCCGCTTGACGGAGGGGCCGGTGGTGCTCACGTTGAGCGGGGAGGGGGCGCTGGTCTGGGATGAGGGGACGGTAGCCCACGTCCCGGCGGCCCCGGTGGCGCCGCCGCTGGATCCGGTGGGGGCGGGCGACGCCTTCGGCGCGGCCCTCACGGTGGCGCTGGCCTGCGGCGCGTCGCTCCCTGAGGCAGCGGCGATGGCCAACCTCGCTGCGGCGGTCACGGTCGAGAAGTTGGGGCAGACGGGGACGGCGACGCCCGACGAGATCGTGGCCCGGTATGAGATGGCGGCATCCGGCGATTCGGGGGCTACCCTGTGAGCGACCTTGCGTCGATGGATGGGGCGTGGCTGGAGGTGGTCAACCTCGACGTGCCCCTGGGCCGGGTGCGCCACGCGCTTTTCGACTTCGACGGCACGCTGTCGGTGATCCGGCGGGGGTGGGAGCGGGTGATGATCCCGCTGATGGTGGAGATGATTACCGGAGGAGCGCCTGCGCCTCCGGGGCCGGGGCTGGAGGCGGAGGTCGCCGACTACGTCGATCGCTCGACCGGCATCCTGACGATCAAGCAGATGCAGTGGCTGGAGGCGGCGGTCAGGCGGTACGGTCTCGTCAGCGACGTGAAGAGCGCCCGCGAGTACAAGCGTATCTACAATGAGCGGTTACTGGCGCCTGTCCGGGAGCGGATCGCGACGCTGGACGGCAGCCTGGCGGCGCGGGACAGCCTGATGGTCGCCGGGGCGCGGGCCTTCCTGCAGGGGCTGTCGGCTCGGGGCGTCGTGCTCTATCTCGCCAGCGGGACCGACCACGGCTACGTGGTGGAGGAAGCTGAGGCGCTCGAGGTGGCAGGTTATTTCGAGGGGCGGATCTATGGGGCGCGCGATGACAGCGAGGCCCACGACAAGGCCCGGGTGATCGAGGAGATCCTCGCCGAGCACCATCTTGAGGGTGAGGCGCTGCTGGTGGTGGGCGATGGTCCGGTGGAGATCCGCCACGCCAAGGCGCACGGGGCGGTCGCGCTGGGCGTGGCGGCGGATGAGGCGCGGCGTCAGGGGCCGGATGGGCGGAAGCGTGAACGGTTGCTCGCCGCCGGCGCGGATCTGCTGGTGACGGACTTCCTGCGCTACGAGGCCCTGGTCGATCTGCTCGTGCCGGGGGGGATCTAGACAGGATTTACGGGATTTTCAGGATTTACAGGATTCCCAATATATGAGGGATTCCTAGATGTTAAAGGATTGGCCATCAGTGCCGATTTGGCTGGTCAGGACGGTAGACTCTGTGCTTCCGTCTGATCTGGACAGATGAACCGAAGTTGCGCAAGAGCCCGATGTCAACGCCGGTGGCTTTGAGATAGTTGACAAGCTGTACTTCGTGAACGGGACTGATCTCCTGAACAGCCTTCAGTTCTAGAATCACGCGTCCCTCGACCCAGAGGTCAGCATAGTAGTCTCCAACCACCTGCCCCGCATAGCGCACCTGGATAGGTGCCTGTTGGACGACGTCAAGCCCATGCTGTCGTAACTCAATAGCCAGGGCGTTCTCGTAGACCTTCTCCAGAAACCCTTCTCCCAACGTGTTGTGTACCCTGTAGGCACAGCCGATGATCACCTGTGTCAGTTCTTCATCCTACACATGAACCTCCAGACCCAGGTGCGTCCTCGACCATCGCTACCATATCTATCCTAGTAATCCTGGAAATCCTGAGAATCTTGTTAATCCTGTCTAATCCGTTCGGACGTCGCGGAAGCGGACGAGGCGGCGGTGATCCTCGTCGTAGAGCGCCAGACCCAAGCACTGCAGGCTAGCCGAGAGCGTGAGGGGCTTGACGGTTTGGACCTCCGGGACGGCATCATAGCAGGCCTGGAGGTTGTAGTTCGGAATGGTGGGGC
>CAZYYC010000032.1:0-2363 GCA_964650935.1 uncultured Anaerolineales bacterium | reverse complement strand
CAGGTGGTGGATGTGGTGCAGGCCGATGTTGCCCGAGATCCACTGGAGCCACCGGGGCAGCCGATAGTAGGAGCTGCCCTCCATCGCCGCCCGGACCGGATCCCAGGCCTCGTCGCGAGCCCAGTAGACCTCGGGGTACTGATGCTGGATGTAGAAGAGCCAGATACCCATCATGGCCGCGACGAGGATCACGGGCAGTTGGATCATCAGGTAAGCCCGCAGCCCGATGGTGGCCCATCCCAGCACGAGGATCAGGAGCAGGCTCACGTTCGTGAAGGCCACGCTGTAGCGCGCGCGTCGATTGGCCTCTTTGGGGGCAAAGCGCTGGCTGATGACGAAGCTGAGCAGAGGGCCCAGCCCGAACATCACCAAGGGATGGCGGAAGACGCGATAGGCCACACGCTTCCCCCATGGGGCGGACCTGTACTCTTCCACGGTCATCGTCCAGACGTCGCCCGTCCCCCGCCGGTCGAGGTTGGCGGCGGTGGCGTGGTGCGTTGCGTGCGAGTAGCGCCACTGCTCGAAGGGCGTGAAGGTGAGGATGCCGGTGAGGTAGCCGAAGATGCGGTTGGCGCGACGCGACGGGAGGAAGGAGCCGTGGCAGCAGTCGTGAAAGAAGATGAAGATACGCACGAGAAAGCCGGCAGCAACGATGGCGACGAGCAGCGTCACGACGTAGGGAAGGCCTGCCTGCACGGTCGCGATCATCACGGCCCACAGCGCGATGTAGGGGAGCAGCGTGTTGGCCATCTGTGTCACAGCCTTACGTGCGTCGGCGCGTCCATAGGGCCGCAGCGCTCTCAGCCACGGTGCCTGCGGCGCCCTTGATCCAACAGCGTCTGTTGTGGTCACGTCATACTCCTCCGACTGGTTGTCCCCTGCTTGAGCAGGGCTAGCCTATGCGACGTTCCGGGAAGCTCGCGGGCCCGCTGCGTCGTGCGGGTCCGGGGTCCGACGCCCTCAATGGGTTGGGTCAAGCTTGCTCAGCTTCCCGGAAGGTTGTTCTGCCTGACTGGCTATTGTCCTGCGTCGAGAACCACCTATAATGGGCCCCGGGGTCGGTGGCTTTGGTGGCCTCCGCACCCTCGGCTACGACACTTTTATCAGGAGGACACGATGGCATACTTCATAAACGATGACTGCATCAGCTGCGGCGCGTGCGTCGCGGAGTGCCCCGTCGACTGCATCTCAGAAGGCGACGGCAAGTACGTGATCGATGGCAGTCAGTGCATCGACTGCGGAAGCTGCTCCGCCGTCTGCCCGGTGGATGCCCCCCAGCCTCAATAGGTTGTGACGTCCACGGTCGATCACAGCCGCCTCGGGCTCTCGCCTGGGGCGGCTGTTTCTCATCCCCGAAGCTCACGCGTCTGACTGCGCCTTCGCTAACCAGCGTGCCGCCTCGACGATCAGGTGCGCCCCCAGCGACACAGGGACATCATCGGCGTTGATGGAGAGGTGGTAGAGCTGGGGGTCATCCCACGCCACCCCGAAGTAGCGCTGGAGGTAGCGGGCGCGCTCCCGATCGCTCCGCTGGATCTCTCTCTCCGCCTCGTCGCGTGGGATCCCCTGACGTGCCATGAGGGTCCGTGCGCGGACGGTGGACGAACCGTAGACCCGCACGTGCAGGGCGTTGCGGCGATGGCGCAGGATCACCTGCCCGCCACGTCCGGCGATGACCACGTTGCCCGCATCGGCGTACTTCAGGATGACCAGACGGACCAGTTCGCGGTAGTTATCGGCAGCGACCTCGCGCCCGCGCTCGTCGACCAACTGCTCGGCGAGCGCCGCGCTGACCAGTTCTGCGTACATCGGGCCCTCACGCATGGTGGCGCTGGGGATGACCGGAACGGAGGCCATCCTGCCCATCGCCTCGATCATGCGGGACAGCAGCCCCGGCACCTCCTCTTGATGGGACAGGGCCTCGATCATACGTTCATCGGGATAGCCCGCTTCCGCTGCGGCGCTCTGCAGGATCTCTCGATCCAAATAGCGGAAGTCGAGCGCAGCGGCAGCCTCGGTTGCCATATAGCTGCCCTGACTGCCCAGTTGTCTGGAGATCGTGATGACGATGCTCATCGAAGCCTCCTTTCGCCGGTCCAAGCGACGGCTGTCAACCGGCATGGCTAGGAATCCGTGGTGTGGCAGAGCTGTGAAGGTGCTAGACATCGGATGGGGATCCTGATCTCAGGATAGCACAGGGCGTGAGCACTGTCAATTCCTTTGCGCAGAGCGGGCGCGCGTCAGTTTTCCGCAAAGGGTGAGCGGCGCGGAGAGGTGTCGGGCTTGGCAGCCCGACCTACGGAGGCGGTGTAGGGCGGACTGGTAGTCCGCCGGTTGGTGGAGGGCGCGGAGAGGTGTCGGGC
>CAZYYC010000031.1:15107-25218 GCA_964650935.1 uncultured Anaerolineales bacterium | reverse complement strand
CCGGGAAGACAATCCCCCACCCCGCCTGTTCGATTTTCTTGGGGTCGACCCATGGCACAGTGCCCAGCTGCCCGGTCACGCTACGGCGGAGCTCATCCAGCCACGCACGCAGGGCCTCCTGGAGAGCCCCGGTGACCAAGGGCTGCCTGGCACGCCTTAGCGCGACCAACACGCCGCGAAGGCCCGCCACGATCTCGTGCCACGCATCGAAGGCATCGGACAGCGCTAGCGCGGCCAATGCCTTACGGGGCTCAGAGGGGGCGCGCGCAGCACGGAATGCGCCCTCATCGCGCAGCCCATCCAGGGTCCCCAGCCCGTAGACGAGGGTGCGTAGAGGCGCACCGATGGCGTCGACCCCCGGCAGCAGCTTCAGCGAGTCCACCGGGAGTTGATCCAACGCCAGACACAATCCCTCGATCCACTCCACGCGCAGGATGCCCTGGGCATCGACCGTGCTCGGCCCACCTTCCTGCAGATAGGTCCGGCGTAACGTGACCAAGGCCTGGTCAAAGCGCGATTCGAGGCTGCGGCGCAACGTTCCCAGATTGGCACCGTCGTGGTTCAGCAGCCACTGAGCCAGCACGGCCCCCTGACCACTTCCCAGCAGCTTGACGATGCGCCCAAACGTCTCGACAGGCTCCTGCTTCAATCGGTGCGCCAGGACCTCGACATCCCCGGGAAGAGGACGTGCCTGCCCGCCGAAGAGGATCACCAATAGACTGCTTGCCGCCTCGTGATACCACGCCTCTGAGGGGGGCTTGCGACCCCGCAGGAGGTCGACGAGATCTCTGACCAAGAGCTCAACGATCGCCTGAATCTTGCGCTCATGGGTCGCCCTGAGGGTCAGTTCGCGTTGAAGATCGCGCAGCTGTCGTACGGCACCATAGCGATCACGCAGAACTCGCTCGGCCAATGCCTCGGCGGTCATCGGCGGCAGGCCGTACGCTCCCGTCGCACCGTTGATACCGTTGAAGTACAGTTTGTCGGTCAAGATCCCGCCCTTGCCCCCAGGTCACTGTGGTCTGCGTCGTTAGCAGTATAGCACAGGGCTCATGCCAGCGCAATCAACTGTGCGCGGCATCCGGCTGATGTACGGTGCTTCGCGTCGAGTAGCGGCGCGGTCAGCGAGCCTGCATCCATGCGTGCGCCACCGCTGCCAGCACGAGCAGGAGCGTCGTCAACGCGAGCAGAAGCTGCGGTCCCAACTCTTCCTTATCCATCGTCAGATCTCCTATGAGGCGTTGGGCGCCCCATTTTGGGCCCTGTCCGCTGCGTCCTCTTGACCACCGTTGGCCATCATCGTAGCCAGATCCCCCATCACGGTGTTGACGGCTCTGGACATATTGGCCCGCCGGAAATAGACGATAACCCCCACCGCCCACGCTATCGCCAAGATGATCCAGAGGACCTGATGGGCCAAGACACTCATGTAGTAACCGATGTCAAAGATGTGGAGCATCGCCAGCACAATGGCGAAGACCGACAAAAAGGTGTGGATAACACGCCATGGCTGATACCCCAGGTTGACCTCCCCCTGCCAGAGCGAGGTCTAGACGACCACGCCCATAGCCGCAAGCGCCACGATGCCCAGCCACGTGGGCCGTGCGGCAGAGACCGACGAGAGCGAGCGAAGCAGCCGCGGGTTGTTGACGACCAGCAGCAGCATATGCGCTACGATCAGCGCCAAGCTGATCAACGAGAGGTTGTGATGGAAATGGTTCAGCTTCGGCAGGCGAAAGGCCTTGAGGAGAAACGGCAAGCGGGCGGGTATCAGGAACTGGAGCCCCAGGAGCGACATGCCGGCAAAACCGAGCCCAACTGCGAACTCCCGCAGGAGCTCGCGGCCCGGTGGGCGCGGCGCGACGAAGAGCAGCACCATCGGGGCCAGCAACACCACCAGGAACACGACGATCCACCCTCTGGCTTTGGTCGTATCCTTCATCGTTCTAGGCGTCTCCCTTCCGATATCGCGTGAGTGCTCAAGGTCGCGTCAGCGATGACAGCGCGGGCACAGGGACGCGCTCGCCAAGATCCTCAAGGCTATCGTAGAGGAGCTGCAGGACATAACGTGGATTATGCGTGTAGTTGCCGCTATCCTTGCTCGCGAACTGGTAGTTGTAGGCCGTACGCAGGAGCCGTGGCGTCCACGTGACATACCGGTTGCCGAAATGCAGCTCCAGCGGATTGGGTTGGCCATCTGCATCGAGATCGACCGCAAAGAAATAGGGAAACCGATCCGGGCCATAGACGATCGGGGCCTCAATGACGGCGGCGGCATAGTCTTTCATAGCTTGTAACAGAGCCTGCCTCAGAGCTTCTATCTCCGCGGCAATGCCCTCATCCGTGTCGCCGTCACCGTCGTAGTCCCGGGGGTCCGTCCGGATCGTGACAAGGTCGGCGGCGTCGACCACGCCATAGTGACAGGGACTGCAGTCCTGAGGGTCGACCATCAAGTTGTGAGGATCATGGCAGTCAATACACGTTCGATAGCCGGCTACGTGGCCGTAGAAGCCCACGTAGCTCCGTCCGGGATACTGATAACCGCCTGCGACCTCGGCGCCCCACTGTGTAGCCGAGGCGACGCCGTAGTGAACGTTGATGAAGCTCAAGGCCTCCCCGATTTCGTCATCCATCAACCCGGCGATCGCTTCGTCGACATCTGCGCCGGCCTGCGTCCCCTGGTGACAGATCAGGCACTCGCCCTCTCCACCCAGAGCGGAGACCTGCAGTCCGGAGGGGAAGGTGACCTGCGTCATCGCATGCGCCGTCACATTGTGGCAGGTCGTACAGGAGACCACCGACCCCACCAACGGCTCGTGATCCACTTCACCGGGATTCTCGCCGATCTCACCAAGGTAATCGAGGAAGCCGTAGTTGCTGTGACACTTCGCACAGTCGACCGGAATCACAGGAGGGTCATCGGCATTCCAGTAGGTGAACGACCGAGCTGTCCGATCAGCGTGGGCTGAGCCACTCCATTTGCCGGTAAGCTCGACCAGTGAGTCGGAGCGGAAGGTCGTCGTGGCGCCCCCCAAGAGGACAACGAAAGCCAAGAGAAAGGTCAGAATAGCAGCAGCCTTTTGAGTCGTCATCGAAGTGAGCTATCTCCCTAAGCGGCGCCCCAAGACATCTTGTCTATTCACCCCAGCCATGATATAATCATCAGTGTAGCAGTATAGTGTATACTGAAAAGTGGGGCGAGCCCCACTTTTCTTCGTAGAATGCATTAGGAAGAGATTGTGGAGGCAGATTCTTAATGAAGAGCGAGTTCTCCCTGGCCTTTAACCAGATCTGTGCAGAGTACAGCCTGCCGCGAGAGGTTGTGCTGGACGCTGTCCGTGCAGCCTTGGCAACCGCATACCGACGTGACTGGAAGGTCCCAGCCACGCAGAACGTGTCCGCGGAGATCAGCCTCGAGACAGGATTGGCACGCATCTATCTGGAGCGCACGGTCGTCGAGGAGGCCGAGGATCCCGAGACGGAGATCTCCCTCAAAGAGGCTCGCCTTAAGAACACCAACGCACAGGTGGGCGACGCTGTATTGGTAGACGTCACCCCTCATGACTTCGGTCGCATCGCCGCCCAGACAGCCAAGCAGGTCATCACCCAACGACTGCGTGAGGCGGAGCGCGAGAGCCAGTTCAACCGCTTCAGCCGGCAGGAGCACGAGATCATCATCGGTACCGTGCAGTCGGTCAACCCCCATGGGGTCACCCTGCACCTGGAACGAACCGAAGAGGCGCTGATGCCTCGCCGTGAGCAGATTCCCGGCGAACGGTACACGATCCACCAGAAGATCCGAGTCTACGTGCTGGAGGTACGCCGGAGCTCACGGGGTCCGGAGATCATCGCCAGCCGGAGCCACCCTTTGATGCTGCGCCGGCTGCTCGAACTCGAGGTGCCTGAGATCCGCAACGGTCAGGTCGAGATCAATGCGGTGGCGCGAGAAGCGGGGACGCGGGCCAAGGTCGCCGTGTCAGCACGGCAGCCGGGCATTGATCCTGTGGGCGCCTGCGTGGGTATGCGGGGCATTCGTATTCAGACCATCTCCCGTGAGTTGCACGGCGAGCGGATCGATGTTGTCGAATGGCACAGCGACCCGGAGACGTTCATCACCAATGCTCTGAGCGTGCCCGCCATCGTCTGCGTCATCCTGGATGAGAACAATCCGGGCGGACGGACCGCATCCGTCGTCGTGATGGACGATCAGCTATCGTTGGCGATCGGGCGATCAGGACAGAATGCCCGACTCGCGGCCAAACTCACCAACTGGCGTGTGGACATTCAGGGAGGTACCGAGGCAGCCATCTGGGCGCTCGAGCAGGTCAATCAGACACCCGAGCTATTGGATGCGCTCAAGGGAACAGCCGCCCAGATCCCACGGTTGGCATCCATCGTGCGTATGCACGAGCAGGATCAATACCCCTATACGGATGAGGAACGCCACATCATCGGTGCGGTGGTTAAAGCGGTTCGGCAGGCCATCATCGCCCGCCGCGACGCGCAGCGGCCCGGATCGGTCCAGGCCCAGGCGCGGCAGCGTGCCCAGCGCAAGGCAGACGCAGAGCGCGTCAAGGCCAAGCAAGAGGCCCACGCGCGCGTGCCGAGAGGGGCCTACAAGATCCCCTTGAGCGAACTCGGCATTTCCAAGAAGGTCCATACACACCTCCTCACCAACGGCCTGGAAAACGCGGGCGAGCTGATGGAGAGAATGGCCGTCGGCGACGAGGCGCTCCTGATGCTGAACGGCATTGGCGTCAAGGCACTGCGCGAGATCAAGGACGCCATTGACGAGAGCGGACTCGGGCTTCTTGACTACGGTGAGGTCGATGAGGTCGCTGTGTCTGAGGATGAGCTTGCTGCCGATACCTCAGACGTCGTTGAAGACGTACAGGAACCCGCCGAGACAGCGATGATCGCAGATGACGAGTCACCGGTGACGCCGCAGCAGGAGCTGGAGCCGGTCGAAGAGGCGATGGCTGAGGACGTCGCGGATGAAGGCGAGCCTTTGGTCGCGGACGAGGACGAAACACCGCCGACACAGGATGACGAGGAGCCGGTTCCCTCCATCGTGGACATCGACATCGTCTCGGAGATTGAGGACTTTGAGCCCGCGATCTTCGAGGAGACGGAAGAACCGGAGCTGGAGGATGGGTCGACGTCGCGTAAGGGACGCAAGGGACGCAAGCGCCGCCGCACCGTCGTCTATGACGATTCAACCGGTGAAACCTTCGTGATGCGGAAACATCGCAGTCGCACCACCGAAGGATGGGACGAGTACAGCGACGACTATTAGCCTAGAAACAATTGATGTCACTGAGAGCAAGATGATGACCCTTCTGGCTGCCGGAAGCCGGTTCCCGAGCATCGGGAGTCCTTTTCCGATGGGCCCTGTCATGAGCCCCGCACATCTGTCGGGGTATGGCGTTCGATGTTGAGACCGCGCGCGCGGCATGGCGACGCGAGTCGCTCCGACGATCACCGTTGCTTTAGCGATCGATGATCCTACTAGCGTAGTCTCACAGCGAACTCGGTCTCGGATAACGGGACGCCGAAGGGTCTGCATCGTCAGACGACTGGCGTCCCGTTTTTGGTGCCTATCAAAGGTGAGCGGAGATGGCACATGGTCAAGAGCAAAGGTAAGCCAAGACAGAAGCACATACCACAGCGAACCTGTGTGGCGTGTCGAGAGACCAAGTCCAAACGGGAACTGGTACGTGTCGTGCTGCTCACTGAAGGAGGTGTTGCTGTCGATGAGACGGGTAAGAGGAACGGGCGCGGCGCCTATGTGTGCAGGCAACCAACCTGTTGGGAGTTGGCCATCAAGCGGGGAAGCCTGGGACGTGCGTTGCGCACGACCCTGACACCTGAGGACCTTCTCGTGTTGGAGGCGTATGCGGCTTCGCTCGCATCGGCACTGATGGTGGAGGATCATGCGGCCGCGGCCGATGCGGCTGGGGCCGGCCCAGAGCAGATAGAGTACTGAGAGATACTACCGTCCGTAGGCCTTGGGATACCGGATCATCCGGCCCCTCGGACGCGGACATAAAGGGAGGAATGCGTATGGCAGACAAAGAAATTACAGTCCCCGAGATCGTCACGGTGCGCGATTTGGCCGAGCTGATGGAGGAAACACCCATCAAGGTCATCAAGGCACTGATGAGCAACGGCGTGCTGGCCAGCATCAATCAACAGGTCGACTTCGATACCGCCTCCATCATTGCGGCGGAGTTCGGTTTTGAGGTCAAACAACCCTATGCGGACTTGGAAGAGGAAGCCGGGGTCGAATCGGAGCTCTCGGCCTGGCAGATCCTGCTTGCCGATGAGGACCCCGAGGATCTCACGGGACGACCTCCTGTGGTGACCGTTCTGGGACATGTCGACCATGGCAAGACATCCCTACTCGACGCCATTCGGCACACGGACGTGGTCGGCGGTGAGAGTGGCGGCATCACCCAGCACATCGGCGCCTACCAGATCAAACACGAGGGACGGCGCATCACCTTCCTGGACACGCCCGGACACGAGGCTTTCACCGCCATGCGCGCCCGTGGCGCCAATACCACCGATCTCGCCGTACTGGTCGTTGCGGCTGACGACGGTGTGAAGCCGCAGACCATCGAGGCCATCAATCACGCGCGCGCGGCCCACGTCCCCATCATCGTCGCGCTGAACAAGATGGACAGACCGAATGCGCGCCCTGAGGTCGTCAAGCAGGAGCTTGCCGATCTCGGGCTGATGCCCGACGACTGGGGTGGTACGACGATGGTCATCCCCGTATCGGCCAAGATGAAGACCGGTCTGGACGACCTCCTGGAGGCCATCATCCTCGTCTCCGACGAGATCAACGTCCAGGCCAACCCCAAGCGCGAAGCCGTGGGTACCGTGCTGGAGGGACGACTCGATAAACGTCGTGGCCCCCTGGCAACGGTGTTGGTCCAAAACGGCACGCTCGTTACAGGTGATGTCGTCGTGGTCGGCAAGACGTGGGGCAAGATTCGAGCCCTCGAAGACGAGAACACCACACGACATCGCACCGCGCCCCCCGCTACACCGACGGTCGTCATCGGTTTGCACGATGTGCCCGAGGCCGGCGATCTGCTCGAAGTGGTCAAGGATGAACGGACCGCGCGTGCCATCGCCGAGAAGCGGTCAGAGGAGGCGAAGCAGCGCGACCTCTCACGTCCCACCCGCCCGCTGTCGCTCGACGACTTCTCATCGGCGATTCGCGAGGGCGCGGCACAGGAACTCAGCGTCGTCCTCAAGACCGACGTCCAGGGATCCATCGAGCCCATCGTTACCAGCATTGAGCGGCTAAGCGTCGGTGACCAGGACGCAAACAAGCCCAAGGTCAACGTGATCCACGCCGCAGCCGGCAACATCACCGAATCTGACGTCAACCTGGCGATGGCATCAGACGCCATCATCCTGGGCTTCCGGGTCTCTGCAGATACCGCCGCTCAGCGCACGGCTGATATGGAAGGGATGGACATCCACATCTACGAGATCATCTACCGCCTAGTCGACGACGTCGAGAAGGCGCTCAAGGGTATGCTCGAACCCACCTACGCGCAGGTGATGATCGGTGAGGCCGAAGTACGGCAGCTCTTTGACATCTCAAGTCTCGGGACCATCGCCGGCTGCTACGTCACACGTGGTACCGTACGCCGCAATGCCAAGGTCCGTGTCATTCGCAACGATGAGGCCATTCACGACGGCAGCCTCGATTCACTGAAGCGTTTCACCGAGGACGTGCGTGAGGTGCGACAGAACTTTGAGTGCGGCATCAAGCTCGACGGGTTCAATAGCTTACAGGTCGGAGATCGCCTCCAGTTCTACGTGATGCGCCGCGTCGAGCAGGAATAGGAGAACTATCCGAGATGAGCAAGAAGTACGCCCAACGCATCAACCAGCTGGTCCAGCGCAAGGTCACGCAGTTGCTGTTGGAGCAGAGCAATGATCCCCGGCTTTCAGAGGTCACGATCACCGATGTGAGCGTGAACCGTGACACGACACGTGCCGAGATCTACTTCAGCATCATCGGCAACGAAGAGGACATTGCCGAAGTCCACCAAGCACTACAGGGGGCATCGGGATGGCTACGCAGCCAACTGGCACCGAGCCTTAGGCTGCGCAACATCCCCAAACTCGCGTTCATCTACGACCCCTCGCTCGCCCACGGCGCGCGCATCGAGGAGCTGCTCAGCGCGAGCGGACTACCCGGCGCTACTGTACCGGCTGACGAACGCGACGAGACAGGCGTAGATGAAGACGAATGGGAGGCCGGCGACGTCGATGACGATGTTGAATAAGGCTGCAGCACTGCTTCAGGGAAGTGATAAGCCCCTGCTCATCGCCCACCCGCGACCCGACGGTGATACCGTCGGGTCGACGTTGGCGCTGAGACGGGCTCTCTTGCAGCTCGGGAAGCACCCCATCGTAGCTTGTGTACACCCACTTCCCCAAAACCTCGCCTACCTTCCCGGGGCCGAAGCTTTCGTCGCCGAAGTACCCGAGACTTCGGATATCGACCTCGTCGTGGCGATCGATATGAGCGACCTTAGTCGCACCGGCGGCATCTATCGTGAGTCGTGGCGGGGCCGCATACCGCTGCTCGTCATCGACCACCACGAGACCAATGATCAGTTCGGGGACGTCAATCTGGTGAGGCCAGGGGCCGCAGCGACGGCGATCATGATGATCGACGTGATCGAGGCGCTCGGCGTCCCGGCAGCAGGCGAGATTGCGACCCACCTGCTCCTGGGGCTCCTGACCGACACGCGCGGCCTACGCACGGAGACCACGACGCCTGCTGTCTTGAGGACGGTCAGCGACCTCATCGAGGCCGGCGGAGACTACCTGGGAGTGATGCAGAGGACGCTCGACTCCGTGCCCTACCGCAAAATGCGCGGATGGGGCATCGCCTTGGATCGGCTGCAACTCGATGAGGACGGTGGCGCCGTCCCCATCGCCTGGACGACCTTCCCGGTTGCCGAGAAAGAAGCCCTCGGCATCAGCGATCACGACGATCTGGATCTGGGGAACCTGTTAAGCCGGGTGGGCGAGGCCAAGGCCATCGCCACCTTCATCGAGATGCGCGACGGCACGGTCAAGGTGAGCATGCGCGCGCGACCGGGCTACAATGTCGCCCAGATCGCCTACGATCTAGGCGGAGGAGGACACCGGCAAGCCTCCGGCTGCACGATCGACGGCCCCCTGGATGTCGCCGTCGACCGCGTGCTGGCTAAGCTGCGGACCTCCGTGGACCCAACTGGTGAACGGCCTACTGATCGTAGATAAACCTGCAGGGCTGACGTCCCACGATGTCGTCAACCGCGTGCGCCGGCTGGCTCGGCTACGTCGTGTGGGCCACGCCGGCACACTTGACCCGATGGCGACAGGGGTCCTGGTCCTGCTGCTGGGTCCCGCCACCCGGCTCTCACGGTTCGCCATGGCCGGTCACAAGCACTATCGCGGCGTGCTGCGGCTGGGTGAAATCACCGATACCTACGACGCGGAAGGCCGCATCACGGCACGCCGCCCGGTGCACGTCGATCTACCGGAGATCGAACAGGCGCTCGCGCATTTCCGCGGTGCCCTCATGCAGATACCGCCGATGGTTGCCGCGATCAAGGTCCAGGGCACCAAGCTCTATGAGCTGGCCCGCCGCGGTGAGGAAGTCGAACGCGAACCACGCCCTGTCACCATCGACAGCATCGAGATCCTGGACTGGCAATCGCCGGACCTGACGCTCGATATCCACTGCTCACCAGGCACCTACATTCGCAGCCTGGCCTACGATCTGGGCGAGGCCCTCGGCTGTGGCGCACACCTTCGTGGTCTGCGCCGCATCGCCAGCGGGGCCTTCACCCTTGATGACAGCCGGCCTCTCGACGCCCTGGAAGACCCGGACAGCCTCAGGACGGCTCTGCTACCACCCCAGGCTGCGCTAGGCACGATGCCGGTGGTCATCTTGTCTTTCGAGCAAGAGCGAGCCGTTCGCTACGGCCAGACCCTCGATCTGTCACCCTCAACGGCAGAGCGGGACCCGTACTTGGCGCACGACTGCTTGGTGCAGGCGCACGGCTTGCACGGGCATCTGATAGGCATT
>CAZYYC010000031.1:0-15007 GCA_964650935.1 uncultured Anaerolineales bacterium | reverse complement strand
GGCGCACGACTGCTTGGTGCAGGCGCACGGCTTGCACGGGCATCTGATAGGCATTCTACAGCGACAAACCGACGATGACCGGAGCGCCCTCTTTCGACCCATCATCGTCCTGCCCCCGGAAAGCGGTTAGGTGAAAAGATGACGACGCTCCCCGCAACGGATCTGAGCATCTATCTCAAGAAGACGGTCGCGCTCACCCTCAAGCGCCAACGGCTGACCTTCGCCGTCTCTCAGAGCCTGTTCAGCAGCCATCAGGTGGACCTTGGCACGGCGCAGCTGCTCAAGACGCTGGCGAATCTCAGTCTACCGAGAGGCGGCAAGATTCTCGATCTTGGGTGCGGATACGGCCCCTTGGGCTTGACCCTAGCTCGGCTGCACAAGGGGGCGGAGGTGCATCTGGTGGATAGGGATGCCTTGGCGACCGCCTTCACACGGTTCAATGCCGAACGAAACCGTCTGCCCGGGACGCTAGCCTATGGCAGCTTAGCGTATGACGAGATCGGCACTCGGGGCTTCGACCTCATCGTCGCCAACATTCCCGGCAAGGCGGGCGAGCGCGTGATCCGCGCGATGCTGCTGGATGCGCAGGCCTTTCTGGCGCCTCAGGGCATCGTAGCGATCGTCGTCGTGGCGCCGTTGGAGGAGCTGGTTGCCAAGACTCTGGACGCGCCCGAGATCGAGATCCTGGTGCACCAGACGTCCCAGGAGGGCCCGGCACGGGGGTATGCCATCTTCCACTACCGTTTCACGTCCACGGAGTCGACGCCGACGTGGACCAGCGGTTTGGAACGCGGGATCTATGACCGGGAGGAGATGACCTTTGTCCTCGATGGCATGACGCTCCCTATGCGCACGGCCCACGGTTTGCCCGAGTTCGACACGCTCAGCTACACGACACAGGCCCTCATCAAAGCTATTGGGAATCTGGAGTTGGGCACCCGGCCCAGCCTCGCCGTCTTTAACCCGGGACAAGGCCACATACCTGCCGTCCTGTGGCGCGTCTTGAGTCCCCAGTCGGTGGCGCTGATCGATCGCGACCTCTTGAGCCTTCGCTACGCGGAGATGAACCTCATCGGCAATGGCTGCGAGGCATCAGCCATCACCGTCCATCATCAGGTCGACCTTCTGCCGGCGTCGACCTCCCCCGACCTAGTCGTCGGGATCTTGAGGGAGGACGAGGGACCGGTGTCCATCGAGCACAGCCTGATGCGCGTCGCCGATGCCCTGCACCCGGGAGCGCAGCTCCTCATCGCCGCGGGATCAACCCCCATCACGCGCGTGCTCGACGCCAAGGAGCTTGGTAAACGACTGCGCCTGGTGAAGCGCAAGCGCAGAAAAGGTCAGAGTACAGCCTTGCTGCAACGACGCTAGCGCTTCGGGAAAACGTCGCCGACGCCCTACGGCTCCGCTTGGACCTTGCTTCCCTGGCCCTCAACCAGCCAGCGGTAGGTTTTCTCGATGCGATCCCAGTTCTCCTCGCGATCGAGGCTCCAGAACCTGCCGATCACGGAGACCTCCCTGCCTGTGCCCAAGCGGGCCATCTCTTTCTCTACGCCCTCGATGTAGTGGGCCCCGCTGCCGACGCGCTCGCCTCGCCGACCGAGCATCGCATGGTGATATACCTCGGGAAGGCCCTCGCGGCGCGCCATCTCCAGCAAGGCGTTCAGGTGCTCAACCGCACCGTGTGAGCTATAGAAGGAGACAATGCCCAGCAGGTGCAACCGTGTACCGTCCCGCTTCGCACCGCGCATCGCCCAGAGGAACGCTTCGTTCTCGAAGAACGAGCCGTCCTCCAGCGCTTCGTTGATCCGCACACGGTCCGCCGGAATGCGACGTCCGGCGCCGATGTGCAGATGTCCGGACTCTGAGTTCCCTACCGTGCCGGGCGGCATCCCGACAGCACGACCGGCAGCTTCCACACGGGTGTGAGGCCACTCGCGCAAGAGGCCATCCATCGAGGGTGTGTGGGCCTCTTGGATGAGATTCCCGTACGCATCATCACGGACGCCCCAACCGTCGGCGATCAGCAACAGCACGCGACGACGCCGAACAGGCACCGTGTCCGGCAACAGGCTACGCCCGGTCATCTCAGCAGGCTTGGGCAGACCCAGCAGGTGAAGCAGGGTAGGCCCAACATCGGTCAACGCGGGGAGCGCACCGGAGGGTGTGACGGCATCGAGCCGGCAACCACGAAGCTCAGGATCGGCTATAATCAGCGGCACGAGGCTGTCCGTATGCCCCGTATCGACCGTCCCGTCGGGATAGAGCCACTTCTCGACGGTCCCATGGTCCGCCGTCACCACAGCGGTGACCCCCTGAGCGAGCGCTGCCGACACGATACGACCGATCTGGCGATCGACCTCCTCGACTGCAGCGAGAACAGCCGCACGATCCTCGATGTGCCCCACGACATCCACGTTGACGAGATTCGCCACCGTCAGATCAACTGTGGGCGTGTTTAGCGCCTGAATCACCTCGTCCGCCACCTGAGCCGCGCACATCTCCGGAACGGTCGCGTAGTTATCCACCTCGGGTGAGGGAACCACGACGAGCTCCTCGCCGGCGAAGAGAGTCTCGCGTTTGCCGTTGAGGAAATAGCTCACGTGAATCGACTTCTCGGACTCAGAGATCTTAACCTGCCTGAAGCCGTGTCCGCTGACCACTTCACTCAGCGTCTGCCGAATCTCGCCGATCGGCGGGAAGGCCACACGCACCGGAAGATCCTGAGCATACTCAATCATCGTCACAAAATGGACCTTCATCTCCTGACGTTCGAAGTGTGGAAAGGTCTCGGCGACGAAGGCACTGGTCAGCTCAATCTCGCGCTCCCCACGCAAATCATAGAAGATCACGTAGTCGCCATCACCTATGCGGCCCACCGGCGCCCCCGTGCTATCCACCAGCACGATAGGCTCCAACATCTCGTCTTCCTCACCCCGGGCGTAGGCAGCGCGCACAGCATCCGCCACCGGATAATACCCGACCTCCGTCATCTTGTCTCCCTTTGTCCCAACTCGAATTATCGGATGGTGCCGGCGACATTATAGATGGTGGCCCCCAGGGGTCAACGGCAAGGGCGACCAAAACCGTGCATCCCGTTGCGCCTTGCGGTATAATAGACGCTTGGATATGTGGATTGAACGCGGCATCACTCACTTACGACGACAACAGCCCAGCGGCATCACCATCGGGGCCTTCGATGGCGTGCACCTGGGTCATCAGGCCCTCATCCGGCGACTTGTGTCCGACGCACATGCGCGGGGCCTGGAGCCGCTTGTCGTGACCTTCGACCCCCTACCCAGACAGCGCCTGCGTCCCGACGAATATCGCCTGCTCTCGGCCTTGACGGAGCGCCTGGTCCACATTGAAGCACTCGGTGTAGCGGGTGTCGTCGTGATCCCCTTCGATACAGACCTCATCCACACGTCCGCCGAGGTCTTTGCCGACCAACTGGTTGCACATCTCGCCCTGACGAGGCTGTGGATCGGCCCTGACTTCAGGATGGGCAGGGACCGCCAGGGAGATGCAAGCTTCCTCCGCGAGGCAGGAAGCCGGCTGGGCTTCACCGTTGACGTCCTGGATGAGGTCGTGACATGGGAGGACCGACCGGTGCGCAGCCGTCGGATCCGAGCCGCACTGAGAGCAGGGAACCTGCGGGAGGCCAACGGATGTCTCGGCTATCCCTACCGGCTGTCGGGCCGTGTGGTGCATGGGGACCAGCGGGGACAGAGCCTGGGGTTTCCCACCGCCAACCTCGAACTACCCGAGGAGCGCCTCCTGCCGGCTAACGGTGTCTACATCTGTCACGCCTACTTAGGAGAGCCTGCCGACCCCGCGAGCACCATCTACGGTGCCATCACCAATGTCGGGACACGGCCCACCTTTGATCACGCTTCGCCCAGCGTCGAGGCCCATCTGCTGGACTTCTCCGAAGACATCTATGGGCAGACGCTGCGCCTGGATTTTGTTAAGCGACTCAGGCCCGAGCTGAAGTTCCCCTCGGCGTCCGCCCTGATTGAGCAGATGCGCCACGATGAGGCGGCGGCGCGGCACTGGCTGCAACAGCGCGGTCTGTAATCAGGCGGGGATTGCGTCAGGGATCCGTCGCCAGATCGTAGACACGACGTCGAGGCCATCCCGCCAGCGACGCCACCTCGCGCGCAGCCTGCGAACGTGACCTACCGCGCGCTATATGCTCGAGCAGCGCTTCGCGCACGCGGGCCTCGTTCCACACCTCGGCATCCTCCGACGCGCCGGCGACCACCAAGGTGAACTCACCACGCGGCGGATGCGAGGCCACCCACGACAGAGCGCCATCCAGGTCGCCGCGCCACACCTCTTCATACATCTTGGTCAGCTCACGGCAGAGAGCGATCTCACGATTCCCCAGGATCTCACGTAGCGACTGCAGCGTCTGCACCAGTCGGTGAGGCGCCTCATAGAAGACCAGCGTTGCGCCGGTAGAAACCAGGGTCGAGAGTGCGGCCTCCGCGCGCTTGCGAGGCAGGAAGCCCACAAACAGGAACTGATCGGTGGGCAAGCCGGAGATCACCAAGGCAGCCGTATGCGCTGATGGGCCCGGGACCGGCACAACCGACACGCCTCGCTCGATCGCCGCCCGGATCAACGGATAGCCCGGGTCAGAGATACCCGGCATACCGGCTTCAGAGATGAGTGCGACGTCACCCTGCTCCAAGGCGTCGAGAATCCGTGCCAACTTCGTGCGCTCGTTGGCCTCGAAATAGGAGGTCACCGGGGTCGTGATCTCATAGTGCTTGAGCAGGACCCCGGCCTTGCGCGTGTCCTCAGCAGCAATCAGGCTGACCTCTCGCAGCACACGCAGTGCGCGCAGCGTGATATCCTCAAGGTTGCCTATCGGCGTGCCGACAACGTACAGCACCATCCGCCGGCTGCTTAGTGATTCCTGACAAAGACGATGCGGGCCAGCGCGCGCGAGCAGAAGCCCGGGAAGTCCAGTACGATCTCCTGCGAGATGGGCGGGTGATTGGGATCATCACGCGAGTGAAGCTGAACGCGGAAGATGCCGTGCGTCTCCTGGGGTGAGCTGTTGAAGAACTGCTCCCACCCGGAGTCACCGTACAACTGCTTGTCGCCGGACGTGACCACGACGTCGATGCCGCCACCCCAGACGTGGATCGGATAGCCGATCAGCGGGTTCCCGTCGAGATCCTCCACCGTGCCCGCGACGCCGGTCCACGCACAGCCGTAGTAGGGCGTCTCGTACGAAATCTCATAGGTGAAGGGATAGGGTGAGCGCGTGACCCGGGGCGTCGGCATTTCCGTCGGCGTCGGGGTCTCTGTCGGTGCCTGCGTACCCGTGGGTTCAGGCGTCGGCGTGATCGTCGGTGTAAAACTAGCCGGCGGTGTCGGGGTGACCGTTGGCGTTGCCGTCGGTGTCCAGGTCGCTATAGGCGCACGCGTCGACGTCGGGCTCGGTGTCAGCGTGGCGACCACAAACGCGTCCTCCTCAGGGGGAAAGGGATTCAGAGGCAGATGCGGGTTAATCGCAATCAGAGCATAGCAGACCACGGTAACAGCCGTCAGACCCAGCAAGACCAGGCTCAAACTCGTGAATATACGATCCCGTTGCCTCATCATCGCCTCCTGAGTTCAGGGCGTCACGAACGTCTGGATGTCGGCTGATGACCGGAGTGTGGCCAGCCACTCGCCGACCGCTTGATCGCGTAGGAGTCTGAGGCTCTCAGGCTCAATCTCACGATCGGGCACGCGTTCAACGACCTGCACGATATGGTATCCCAGATCGCTTTGGATCACATCGCTGAGCTGTCCGGGCTGCAGCGCGAAAGCCGCTGCTTCGACCTCGCTCGAGGTCAACACACCCTGGGGGAAGAAGCCGAGATCCCCGCCCAGGTCCCGCGTGCTGACGTCCTGAGAGGCGGTGCGGGCCAACGCCGCAAAGTCAGCACCGGCTTGAAGCTGGTCCAGAAGTCGGCGGGCCTCTTCCTCCGTGGGCACCACGATATGGCGCGCGTGAATGTGCTCGGCCTGGGCCGGCACCCGTTCCGCCATACGATTCGCCATCTGCGTCGCGATCATATCGCTACGCAGACGCTCACGCATCTCGTCAAGATCCATCCCCTCCTGAGTGAGCCACTCGTCAAACCCCGCCTCGCCGATATCCGCACGCAGGGCCTCAATCGTGGCTTCCACCTCACTATCCGTCACGGTCAGCCCCTCGGCTGCCGCCTGCTGTTCAATCAGGGTCTGCTCGATCATCAAATCGAGAACCCAGCGCCGGCCCTGAGCCAACGCCGCCTGCCCCTCCGGCGTCGTGGGATCCTCACCCGCGGACACCATCGAAGCCTCGTAGCGCGCAACCTGACGCTCGTAAACCTCCAGCGGGATCGGTTGTCCGTTGACCAGAGCAGCCAACGGCTCAGAGATTGCGGTGGGAGTGGCCTCAGGCATCTCCGCCTCGTCGACCTCCACCGGTTCTTCGCCCACCGGATCACCGGGCGACACCTGCTCGGATGTCGGCTCCGTCCGAACCGGATCCGTCACCGGCGTAGGCGTACATGCCGCCAGCAGCAAGAGCATCAACATCACCAGCCTGGTTGCACTCTGATGATTATGTTTCATGTACATCCTCCCCCGCAAGATACGTGTCATGTTCATCCCACATTATAAACCTAGGTGCATCTTAACACAATTCTACCCGACCCGCCGTTATGTCATGTCTTGACCCGCCCCGGATTCATGGCTACAATCGCACCATATGAACCACATACAACCCCAACCTTGCGCAGGGAGGCCCTGACACGCCGGCCCTACCAGGCACACACATCCGGCCCCTCGACGCCGCGCGGGATATGCCCAGAATCCTGGACCTTATCGAGATGGGATTTGGTGAGGAGCTGGACCCGCATGGCTGGAAGATGCTGCATCAAATGCGCCGGATCTACGAGCCCAGCGCCCTGACTCGAGCGGTAGCGAGTGCTGCCTTCGAGACAGCGGGTTTCGTTTGGGTTGAGGATGGAGACGTCGTCGGGAATCTCTCCATACGCCATGCCTATCCCCGCAACCGGCAGGGACGCCTCATCGGCAACGTCGTGGTCCATCCCGATTACCGCAACCGTGGGATCGGACGGGCCCTGATGGAGCGAGCCATCGAAGCTGCGCGCGACCAGCGCGCGGAATGGGCGGGGCTGGAGGTACGAGCCGACAACGAGATCGCGTGCCGGCTTTATGAGCAGCTTGGCTTCCGTGCCGTTGGGATCACGGAGCATCTACTGCGTCCGGAGGGCTCGCCATGGCCCCTCTCAAAGCGACCCGACCGCCGCTGGCGCCACTCCAAACCACAGGATCGGCTTCAGTGGCGGCATCTGGCCTCCCTCCTCCACAACTACGACCAACGTCTTATCTTGGAGTTACGTACCGACCGATTCCGCACCAAGAACATCGAAGGCTGGATCAAGCGCTGGCTCAGCCGTCAGTTTGAGGAGACACGCGTCCACGAGGACGATATGGGACACCTGGACCTGACGCTTCACGTCGAGACCGATCGGGGGTACCGCTATCATACCTGGGACGTGCTCCTGCATCCTGACACGGAGGAAGAGGGCACTCGGGAGCTGATGGCGCAATCGATGGCGATGATGCGGCGGTTGCCTACATGGCCCGTGGTCGCCATCGTGGCTAACGAGCCGGCCCTGCTGGCGATGCTGACGGACCTAGGATTCAGAAAGCACCGCACCCTTCAGCAGATGATCCTCGCCCTCTAGCGCCGCATGGCACGCTGGCGGAGCACCTCATAGAGCGCGATGGAGCCCGCGACCGACGCATTCAGCGAGTTGATTTTGCCATGCATCGGCATCCGCATCAGCCAATCACAACGCTCGCGCACGAGACGACGCAGTCCGTCGGCCTCACTGCCCACCACCAGAGCGAGGGGGACATCCAGGTCGACCTCCGTGTACCACTGAGCACCGGGGAGATCCTCTAAGCCGGCGAGCCACACACCGACCTCCCGCAGTGTGTTCATCGCCTGAGGCAAGTTAGCCACCTGAGCAATCAGCAGGTGCTCGGCGGCGCCCGATGAGGTGTTAATCGTCGCAGGGGTTATGCCCGCAGCACGGCGCTCCTGGATGACGAGACCGTGGATGCCGGCGGCCTCAGACGTACGGATAAGGCTGCCCAGGTTATGAACGTCCTGAATCAAGTCGAGCAGCAACATCAACACCATCTCACCGCGCTGCTCGGCCAGGTCTAGGATCTCGTAGAGTTCGACGTAGGGATAATCTGAGGTCTCAAGGGCCACGCCCTGATGTTGATCGTGTCCCACAAGCTGTGCCATCGCCTGTCGCGGAAGCGTCTCAACCCGTATCCCGCGCGCCTTCGCCAGCTCGCGGATCTCGGCAAGAATCGGCGCATCGACGGCGCCCTCCAATGTAGCCAAACGGTAGGGCGTACGCCGTCCTGACCGTAACGACTCCAATACCGCGTGACGTCCGAACAAAGTCTCTCGCATAGCAGCGGCTACTCCCTCAGGCGCCAAGTCGTATCAAAGGGGCCATCGAGGACGGAGATGCCCAGCTGATCGAGCCTGTTCGAGATCTGATCGGCGCCGGCCCAGTCCTTGGCCTCCCTACGCTGTGCGCGCAACGCAAGTAGGGTCTCAACCAGATCGACAACCAGATCTTCCCCCACCAGAGCGCCCGGCTCTGCGGGCAGCAGGCCCAGAACGCCGCCGGCGAGATCGCGCAGCAGCTTGTCCATCGCCGAAAGCGTCCCTAGACTGATCTCCTCCGGGCCCTGTTCAAGCGTCCGGTTCACCTCATCCATCAGCTCGAAGATCACCCCAAGCGCATCCGGCGTGTTAAAGTCATCGTCCATCGCGGCTCGGAAACGTGCCCGATAGACCTCAAGCGACGAGACATTCGACAGCGCCGCCGTGCCGGCTCCATTGAGTGGCAGTGCCTCCCGCATCCGGCGCTGAAGCAAGTGGCCTGTACGATGCAGGCGATTCACGCTTCTCTGCGCCGCCTGAAGGGCCTCGCGGCTGAACTCCATCGGACTGCGATAATGTTCGCTGAGCACGAACAGGCGGATGGCCTCCGGCGAATAGAGCCGCAGAGCATCCTTGATCGTCAGGAAGTTTCCCAGGCGGTGGTTCATCTTCCTGCCATTGACACGCAGCGGCCCTACCAGCAACCAGACCTGTACCGGCGCGACCCGATGGTAGGCCTCGGAGAGCGCCAGCTGCTGATCAAGATGTGTGATGCTATCCTCAACGTCCCCACCGTGGATCTCAAAACTCGGGCCCAAGTGTTTGGCCGTCATCACCGAACAACTGAGAGGCCAGCTTGGAACTCCTCGGCCCCACGGACTGGGCCAGGCCATCGGATCCGAAGGGTCAGCAGGACTCCAGAGGGGAAAGTCGTCGGGCCGAGCTCCTGCAGCTGCACCGGAGGCAGCCTCTTCGCCCCCGGCCCCCAGAACGGCTCGGCTGAGCTCCCCGTAGCTAGGCAGCCGGTCCGCCGAGCAGGAGACCGTCCCGTCCGCCTCGTACGCATAGTCCAGGTCGAGAAACGTCTCAATCCAGGCTATGATGTCGGGGATGTGACCGGTGGCGCGTGGGGTGAGGTTGGGGCGCACAACGCCGAGACGATCCATATCATCTTCAAAACTACGGATGAGACCGTCGACCACCTCGAGCGGGCTACTGCCGTCGTGCAAGGCCTCCGAACCGACACGCCGGCGCACACCGGCTTCGGCTCGATGTCCCAGATCACCATGGCTGCGAACATGATGCACACGATAGCCGCACTCACGCAGGTGCCGGAGCACAACATCCATCGACACATAGGTCCGAGCATGGCCGAGATGAGCGTGATCGTGCAAGGTAGGGCCGCAGACATGCACACGCACCTGCTCCTGCGCGACACGTTGTGGCGATTGAGGACGAAAGCGATCAAAGCCGCGCGTCAGATAATTGAAGACCCTCAAAGGCATATGAGACTCTCGAGCATCATCTAGCCTTCGACCACGGCAGGACGTGCGAAGATCATACGTCCGGCTGCGGTCTGGAGCACCTTGCTCACGATCACATCGATCGTCGAGCCGATGAAGGAACTCCCCTCCTCAACCACGACCATCGTGCCGTCGTCCAGATATCCGACACCTTGATTGTACTCCTTGCCCTCCTGGAGCACATGAATCGTGAAGGTCTCTCCGGGCAGAAGCACCGTCTTGACCGCATTCGCAAGCTCGTTGACGTTGAGGACCTGAACCGACTGCAGCTCGGCCACACGGTTGAGGTTGTAGTCGTTGGTGAGGATCGCGGCCCCCTTGTCCTTAGCCAAGGCGATGAGTTTGTCGTCCACCTCACGAACCGACGGCACGTCCTCATCGACGAGGTGCACGGGCACGGGTGACTCCTCCTGCAACTGTCGCAGGATCTCCAGCCCGCGGCGACCTCGGTTGCGCCGCAACGTATCGGCGGAATCCGCCACGTGTTGAAGCTCGTTCAAGACGAAGAGCGGCACGATCAGGTCACCCTGGATGAAGCCGGTCCGGCAGACATCAGCGATCCGCCCGTCGATGATCACGCTGGTATCCAGCAGGACAGCGCGCGAATCATCTTGCCGCTCCTCGCGCTGCCCGGCACCATCAGCCGCGTTCGGACTCGCTGACGACTCGCCCTCAGGCGTAGGGGCACATTCCCTGGACGACAGCCGATCCCGGAAGCTCTGAAGCAGATCCGGACGCGCAATCGCGATGGTCAGACCCGCGTAGCCGAAACCGGCGGCTATGATGAAGGGCAAGAACTGACCTAAAGGCCGCGGGAGCAGCGAGACCGGATAAGCGGCAATGGCCCCCAGGGCGAGCCCTACGAAGAGACCAAGGGTCGCAATCACGATCACCGAAGCCGCCACCTGTTGCACAGCCCTGCGCAGCCGATTGAAGGGGCCGATTGTCAGACCGGGTGTGAAGAACCAGCCGAAGACCGCGCCCCCCACCCCGGCAATGATCATCGCATACAGGTGAACTGACTCAGGAACAGAGGGGAATTGACCGACAAGCGAACCCAGGGCGAGACCGGCGGAACCAAAGACCAGTAGACCGACAACACGAAAGATAAGTCGTATTTGCTTTGTCTGCATAATAGCCGCTCCAAGGGATAAAGGCGAATGAGTTCACAACCTGCTTTGTCCGCGATCTTAGCATGGTCAGCGTACTTGTCAAAGCATTGACATCCGCAAGCTTTTTGGATATAGTGAGGCTGAATCTAACCATCCCCGAAGGAGAAGGACTATGGCCCGTTGTCCAGAGTGCAGTGCAAAGCTAAGCCTCCCCGAGGATCTAGCCCGCTGGGATCGCATCTCCTGTGACTCATGCAACGCAGAGCTGGAGGTCCTGAGCCTTAAGCCCCTTGAACTTGAGGCCGTCTATGACTTCGAAGAGAACGGCGTGCTTGACGATTTGGATGAGGATCTGGATGATGCCGAGGATCTCGAGGATCTGGACTGGGATGAAGACGACGAGGATGAGGATGAGGATGACGACGATGACGACGACGATCAGGACGAGTGGTAACTGAGAATCGACTTACATGCCGGCAGGCCATCGGAGACTTCCGATGGCCTGCTTTGTTTTCATGATACCGACGTTAGCCGTACGTCGATCACGCCACCTAGACGTCTACGCGGCGCGCCTCGAGAGCACAAACAAGACCAAGACAGCGATCGCCAGGGCCAGCACGATGAAACCGGTCACCCGCAGAACGACATTGAGGATGTTCGTCACCGGCGAGCCCTCACCATTCGTGAGCTCGTCCTCAGGCTCCACCTCCGCGTCTGCCTCTGCTTCCGGCCCAGGTAACGTCACGTCACCCTCTGGCGCCATCTCGCCGTCGCGCGTATAAGCCAGCTCGAAGCTCTCGACCTCGCCGGCATCCAGCGTGAAATTCCACTGCCCACTGTCCGACATCACGTAGCCGGGGGGCGCCGTATGGCGCAGGATATAGGTGCCGGGCTCCAGATCGGTGAAACACCACGGCTCACTGATGCCGTCGGTGGTTCGACTGTCGACAGGCCCACTGCGAGCCAGCAGGCTGATCTGCGAATTGGGCAGCAGCATCTCGCCGGCCTCGGCCTGGCGGAACATATCACCATTGGCATCGAAGAATGCCGACACACACACAGCCCCTGTACCCGGCGCCGGCGAGACAGGCATGCCGCCCTGTGACGGAGGCTGCACGACAGACGGCTCTTCTACAGGCTCCGGTGCTACCGCCTCGGGAGCCTCCCCGGGGGTCTCCTCAGATCCTTCAGGTGTAGCCGTCGGCTGTGGCGCCACGGCGCCTGTCGTCGAGATCACGATCTCCTGCCCGATGCTCAAGAGGCTCGCCGAGGTCAGCCCGTTGAGATCGTAGATGTCCTGGACATCCACGTCATAGGCCAACGCGAGCCCGAAGAGGGTGTCGCCTGCGACCACCGTATGCACCACGGCGCCATCCGGACGCGCGGTCGCGGTGGGTTGAGCCTGAGGCGGATTCTCCTGCGCCTCAGCTTCCGCCTCGGGCGTGGGCGGCGGAGGTTCTACCGTTGGTTCCGGTTGCGCGACCTCGCCGACACTGACCAGACGTAGAGCCGCGTTGTCATAGTAAGCATCGTTATGCTTGTTGGGCCACTTGCCGAACGATTGGACGAAGAGTGTTGCAGCGCCGGACTCACCAACCGTGGCCTGGACCGGGCCGACCAATCCGTAGGTGTCGTAGTGGTAGTAAGGCTCACTCCACTGAATGCTCTGGGAGAAGGGGTCAGTGCCGCCGTTGGGATCAATACCTACCCGGAAATAGAAGGCATACGGATCACCACACGATACAGCCGGGCTGGTGCTCTCACCGCATGACCAGGCGTGAGCATAGAAGGTACCCTCCACCGTCGAGCCGGCGGGGATATTGCGGACGACCTGAAGGTAGCCGGCGTTCTGCTTTCCGAAGAAAGTAAAGCACATTCCGCTGTAATAGCCGGCGTAGATGCGGTTGGGCGTGCTGTTGAAGGGGGGCTCATTCGGCACTACCTTACACTCAGGGCGCTTGAACTCTCCCTCCTGCCACCAGGTTACCCAGCCTTCCGGCGTGAAGATCTCTCCATAGACTGCACCACTGAACGTGGAACGGGTCCAGTTGTCGTAGTTAGGCGCAGAATTGTCCACGGGTTTCCCGATGCCCTCGAACCCCGGGTTCACCAACAAGTTGGTGCCTACTTCCTGGCGCTGTGGCGCGCGCGCCTCATCGGCCTGTGCAATGGGGGTGGGGAATAAGGCAAGAAGGGTCACCGCCAGGACCAACAGCGTGGCCAACACTTTCAGTCGTTTACCAAACATAAGCTTGAGCCTCCTTGATCTGTCTGTGCTCAGCACAGTCTCGATTCCCGCCCCACATCGCCATAGCTACAACAAACCGCCAGGACAAGGGGTTAATCTTGCGCCAGCGGAGATCTGATGAGCGAGGAATCACGATCGAACACGCGCGGATTATAGCATACCGAGATATGTTGTCAACGCACTCGATCACCATTATACTTCAACCTGATGATCAGACCACAACCAGTTGGAGCTGTCCTACGCCCCATTCTCGTTGGAGAACGCTGCAAAAAGTGGGCTGTGCCGATTCTGCTGCTGAGCATCCTGCCCCTCTACCTGGCATTTCGCAGCATCTCGCTGGACGACTTCGATAGTTACAGCTTCGCGCTGGCGCTGACCGACTTCAGCATCGCCCTGCAGCAGCCGCAGCCGCCGGGCTTCCCTGTCTACATAGCCATCGGCCGTGCCCTGCATGCCCTGGTCCCTGAGCCGGTTTGGGTCCTGACGTTGCTCAGCGCCCTGAGCGGCACCGCAGCGGTGCTCCTGGTCTACGGCATCGGAAAGCTCATGGACGCCGACCATCCCTCAACCGCGCTCTTGGGGGCGTTGTGCTTCGCACTTACCCCTATGGGATGGCTGACCGCCGAGAAGGCGTTGAGCGATATGCCGGGACTCATGTGGGTGCTGCTCGCCATATGGCTGTGGCTCCTCTGGCGAAAACCGCACGAGGGTGGCCCCGCGCTCCTTCTGGGAGCGATCAGCGGCCTCATCACCGGTCTCACGCTGGGCGTGCGTCCGCAGAATGCGCTGCCGATCGTGCTGCTCGTCGGTGAGTCCCTGCTCTTGGACCTGAGGCAGATCACGCATCAGCGCCGCCACGCCGCCGCAGGGCAGATCATCGCGTCGTGGTTGATAGTAATCATTGCCGGAACCGCCGGTCTCCTAGTATGGCTCATCCCGACGGCTGTTGCGAGCGGAGGCCTCAGGCCCTATCTGGAGGCCGTTGCAGCCCACGCCTCCCATGTGGGGCGTGCCGATGCGCTCTTTGGTCTGCAGATGCCCCTGCCGGTCGCCCTGAGGACGCGGGCGCTGGCGTCGCTGGACACGCTCCTGACCGGACTCGCCGGTACCGACCTCTACACGGCCCCCGCACTCGCGCGCCGCTCGATGATCGCGATGGCCCTGATCGGGGTACCCGCCCTCATTGCCACCGATTGGCGTCGTGCCGGTGTGCGCAGGCTTGGCCTGTGGACAGCAGCCGTTCTGGCCCAGACCTTCTTCTTTGAGACACTCGATCGCCCGCGTCTCTTCCTGCCGGCGCTTCCCTGGCTGGCCCTGCTGATCGCCTCGGGCTTAGTGCGCCTGTGCCGGCGTCGAGGCCTTCGTATCGCAACTACCGCCCTGCTCCCACTGCTCCTGATGCTGCGGTCGCTGCCGCTGGTCGTCGAGCTGTCACGGATCGCCGCGCCTCCGGCACAGGCCGCGGCCTATATCAAACAGCACTACCCACCGGAGCAGACGCTGATCGCCGCGGCCGGCTCATTCCGCGCAGCTCAGGTCGAGCTCCCGGCCTATCCCCTGCTCTACCTCTACCGCTTCGACATCCGGACCCTGGTCGACGCACGCGCGTCAGGCCTTCGTTACGTCGTGATCATAG
>CAZYYC010000030.1:0-26779 GCA_964650935.1 uncultured Anaerolineales bacterium | reverse complement strand
TCGCCGAGCCCGAAACGGCGTGTTTCGAGATCCGCGATATGCCGCCGGCCTTCACGCCCATCGGCGGAGACCCCATCATCACGCTGGACGCCGACGCGCCGGCCACGGTCATTTTCTCATCGCTCAACACCGGTGAGATCGAGCTGACGCTGGGATCGGTCGCCCTCCGCGATATGCTGGGCTACCAAGAGCAGGTCCGGATCGAACAGCAGCGCACCCTCTCGGTGAACCCTGCCGGCGAGACCAACGAGGCCGTCATCGTGCCGGTCGACCTGAACGGGGGTGAGCCCCTCCCCACCGGCTTCTATGGCCTCACCTGGATGCCGCCGGGCCAGACCATGTGGCGCCGGACCCTGCGCATCGCCGTCGTCGATCGCCATGTGCTGATCAAGGCGTCGGAGGACGAGGCCCTGGTTTGGGTCACCGATCTGCGCAGCGGTCAGCCGGTGGTCGGGGCCGACGTCCGGGTCCTCGCGATGACGGGCACAGAACTCGGGCGCGGCGCCACCGACGCCGATGGTCTCGTGCGACTGTCCATCTCGGGCGTCGGCAACCTATGGGATCCGATCTCCGCCATCACCGGCGAGGCCGGTCGCCCGGGCTTCGGCATCGGACGCACCAGCTGGAATCGCGACGTCTCCCCCGGGAGATTCGGCATCGACTACAACTACGAGCAGACGCCGACCTATCGCGGCAGCCTCCACACCGACCGCCCGATTTACCGCCCGGACCAAGAGGTCAAGGTCTGGGGCGTGCTGCGCGTCGATGACGACGCGCGCTATGCCCTGCCCGACGAAATGACCGAGGTCCAGGTCGAGCTCCGCGCCTTCGACGGCACCGTCGTAGAGCAGGCCGAGCTGCCGCTCTCGCCATCGGGGACCTTCGACACCAGCTTCTCACTGCCCCAGGACATCCGGCTGGGAACCTACACGCTTGAGCTGAACGTGGCGGGCGAGAGGACGGCCGTCGCCCGGGCTGAGCTGACCGTGGCGGCCTATCGCAAACCCGAGTTCGAGGTGGTCGTCACGCCGGAGGCGGAGAACGTGCTCGACGGAGAGGCAACCCGCCTGCTCGTGGAGGCAACCTACTACAGCGGTGGCCCCGTCGACGGCGCCGCCGTTCGCTGGACGGTCAGCGCGCGGCCCGCCGCCTTCATTCCCGAGGCCGCCGGTCGATGGCACTGGAGCGCGTCGCCGGCGATGTGGGCTTACTGGCAGTCGTCGGAGATCATCGCCGAGGGTGAGGGCGTCACCGATCGCGACGGACGCCTGCTCGTCACCCTACATGCGGACCTCGCCCCCCTGAGCGGTCAGGAGACACCCCGGGCCCAGCACTGGACGCTGGCGGCAACCGTCACGGACGAGGCCGGCTTCCCGGTGAGCCGGCAGGGCGAGATGACCGTGCATACATCGCGTGTCTACGTCGGTATGAGGCCACAGACCTGGGTGGCCCTCGCCGGCAACTCGACCGATATCGACCTGGTGGCCCTGGATTGGGATGGGCTCCCCCAAGCACGGGAACGCCTCACGGTATCGCTGGCGCGCCGCACCTGGCGGCAGATACCCTCCACCGAACCCTACACGTCCGACACCTGGACCTATGCGGATACGGTGGTCGAAACCACCAGCGTCACGACCGACATCGACGGCGTGGCCACCGCCACGCTGACGCCGCCCAGGAGCGGCCCCTACGTCGTGATCGCCGAGGGCCGTGACCGCGATGGGAACCCCTACAGCGGTGAGTCACATATCTACGTCAGTGGTCCCGAGGCCGCTGCCTGGCAGGCGCCTGAGGGCAGGATCGATCCGGTCGCTGACGCTGAACGCTACCGGCCCGGCGACACCGCTACCCTCCTCCTCCCTACCCCCTTCCGCGGACCCTTCGAGGTGCTGATGACGATCGAGCGCGGGTCCATCCTTGAGGTCCGGCGCTTCACCGTGCGTGAGGCCAACCCCCTGATCGAGGTTCCCATCACCGACGAGCATGCACCCAACGTCGTCGTCACCTTCGCGCTCATCAAGGGCGTGGGCGCCGGACGGCCGACGCCCGACGTGCGCATCGGGATGGTCAACCTGGAGGTGACGCCGGTCAACCGGCTCCTGGACGTCGCTGTCGCCCCCACCTGCACCGGGCCGACGCCGTGCACCTACGGACCCGGGGATACCGTCGAGCTGATCGTCCGGGCGAACGATGCAGCCGGCGACCCGGTTGACGCCGCGCTCGCGCTCAGCGTGGTCGACAAGGCCGTACTGGCCCTGGCCGAGGACCGCACCCCCACGCTGACGGAGGCCTTCTATGCCCCACGCCCCCTCGGCGTGATCACCGGCGACAGCCTGCTGACGTTGCACAACCGCGTGATTAGCGACCTGGAAGAGCTTCGTCGGAACGCTATGCGCTATGCGCTCGAGGGCGTGGTAGGCGGCATCGGCGGTGGCGGCGACGGTGCAGCCACCCGCAGCCCCGATGTGCGCACGGACTTTCCCGACACCGCTCTCTGGGATACTCAGCTGCAGACCGGCGCCGATGGCGAGACGACGGCAACGCTGGTCCTGCCCGACTCGCTGACGACCTGGGTCGTCCGGGCCCGAGCGGTCAGCGCCGCGACCCACGTGGGCGAGGCCAAGGCGGAGTTCGTCGTCAGCAAGCCCCTGCTCGTCCGCCCGGTGACGCCGCGCTTCCTGGTCACGGGCGACCGCGCGATCTTGGCGATGGTGGTGCACAACAACACCGACATCGACGTGAGGGTGAGCCCGCGCCTTGAAACCAACCTGACAATCGATGCGCCCGCGCCGGATCGGCTCACCGTGCCTGCCCATGGACGGGCTCGCGTCGAGTGGGCCGTCGCCGTGCCGCAGACCGGCCCCCACATCGCCGACGTCATCTTCTCCGCCGCCGGCGGCGGATATCGGGATGCCGCCCGGCCCGCTGTAGGCACTCAGCGCGGGCTGCCGATCTACCGCTACGAGAGCCCCGACGTGGTCAGCGTCTCCGGCGCGCTGAGCAGCGCCGACAGCCGCGTCGAGGTCGTGATCGTCCCGCCCGAGGCCGGGCCCGATAGCACGTTGACGGTACAGTTGTCGCCGACCCTCGCCGCGGGCATGCTGGATGGGCTCGACTACCTGGAAACCTTCCCCCACGCCTGCACCGAGCAGCTCGTGAGTCGCTTCCTGCCGAATGTGGCGAGCTACCGCGCAATGCGCGAGTTCGGTCGTCGCGATCCTGAGCTCGAGGACCACCTGACCCAGCTGGTTGCTGAGGCGCTCACGGAGCTCGGCAAGCGCCAGAATAGCGACGGCGGCTGGGGTTGGTGGGGTCGCGTGCCCAGCGATCTCCAGACCAGCGCCTATGCCACGCTGGGGTTGATCATAGCCGAACGAGCCGGCTTCCCTATCGACACGGCGTCCCTCAGCCGCGCGGTGGACTTCCTGCAGCGACGACTGCAGCTGAGCCTCCAGCAGGAGACACTGGCGCTCTCCCAGGCCATCTCCCTCTACGTCCTCTCCGAGGCCGAGCAGGCATGGCCCGACGACATGGCCGAGCGGCTCTTCGACGAGCGCCACACCCTTGAGGTGACGGGGCGTGCCTACCTGACCCTGGGCCTCGGGCTGCGCGATCCCGATGACCCCCGCGTTGCAACCCTGCTGGACGACCTGCGGGCCGACGCCGAGATAACCGCGAGCGGGGCACACTGGGAGAGCACGGTCTCGGAACACTGGGTCACGCCCACCCGGGCGACCGCCGTCGCGCTCGATGCCCTGGCCCGCCTGGCGCCCAATGATCCGCTGCTGCCGCAGGGCGCGCGTTGGCTGATGGCCACACGCCACAGGAACCGTTGGGAGACCACCCAGGAGACGGCCTGGGCCGTGATCGCCCTGACCGACTACATGGTCGCAACGGGCGAGCTTGCCGCGACCTTCGAGTGGGGGCTGGCCCTTAACGCTGAGCCACTGGATCAGGGTAGGGTGAGCTCGGCGAACCGCGACGTCCCCATCAAGCAGATCATCTCAGCGGACAACCTGCTCCGTCACTGGCCCAATGCCCTAGAGATCTCGCGCGGCGACGGGTCGGGCACCCTCTACTATACGGCGGACCTGGCGCTCGCGCTCCCGGTCGAGCAGCTGGAGGCTGAGAGCCGTGGCATCACCATCGAGAGACGCGTCTGCCGCGTCACGACCCTCGACCGGGGCGGCGACGATGAGCCCTGCGAGCCCGTCACCTCCGCACGCCCGGGCGATCTGGTCGAGGTCCGCCTCACGGTGATCGCGCCGCGCGCGCGCACCTATGTCGTCGTGGAAGCCCCCTACCCCGCGGGCATGGAACCGGTGGATCCCACCCTGTTGACCGAGCAGCAGGATGCGGAGCCGACCCTCGGCATGGCCGGCGAACCGTGGTGGCAGCGCACCTTCGACTACGCGGAGCTAAGGGACGAACGCGCCGTCTTCTATGCCACGCGCCTGGACCCCGGTGTCCACGAGGCGCGCTTCTACCTCCGCGCCGCCGTCCCGGGAGACTATCAGGTCCTGCCCGCCACGGCAAGTGAGATGTACTTCCCTGAAGTCTGGGGGCGCACCGCGGGCGCCGGCTTCACCATCGCGCCCTAACGTCGCTCACCACGGCGCTCCCGCCGGAGGCCCGTTCTCGATCGGACGGGCCTTCGGCGGCCCCTCTCTGGCGCTGTTCCACCGCCCGGCGCGTTTGGGTCTTGCAAACGTTCTCAACTTCGTCTATACTGTATATTAAATAGAAGGTCATAGATTAAATAACTCAACCTCACGCTGCAGGTACACGTCTGGGGGGGGCAAAGCGGTGAGTGAGCGGGCTCGGCCATCCGGTAACTGGGATCAAAGGCATCTGCAGACCTCACTGCAGCGTGTGGATGTGCGGCTGCAGCGTGCGATTCACCTCTGGCAACAGGCAGGACGCGACCCCGACGACGCCTTCCGTGGGCTCTACATCTCGGATGATCAGGTCGAGGAGCTCCTCTCCCACCCACCCGGTACAGGCCGGCACCACGCCGCTCAGGTCAACAACGAGGCGGACGCCGCCTATCGAGAGGCGATGGGGCAACTCGACGACGTGATCGAGCAGCTCGAGGCGACCGCCCACCAGGCCGGCCACCGCCTGCCGCTCGTCCATCTCCGCGAGGCCTTTGAGCTCAGCCCCTTTGAGATCGAGGTCCTCCTCATTGCCATCGCTCCCTCGATCGACTTACGCTACGAACGCCTCTACGGCTATCTCCAGGACGACGTCACGAAGAAGCGTCCCACCGTAAACCTCGTGCTCGACCTGTTGGCTGAACCGGGCCTGGGGCGCCTCGCGTCGCTCCACGCCTTTGAGAGCGCCGCACCGTTGGTGCGGCATCGCCTGCTTGAGCTGCAGCCGCCGCCCGACGCCCGGCAAACCTCATCGACCCGACCGGTGGCGGCGCCGCTGTTGGCCCATCGTCTGCAGGTCGACGAGAGCCTGTTGCATTGGCTGTTCGGCAGCTATCGACCCCATACAGAACTCCTCGGGGCACTAAGTGTGCACCAGACCCCTCAGCGGATCCCCGAGGCCTTCCTCAGCACAGAGCTGACCGAGACGCTGGACCTCGTCACCGACACGACCCCAACTCCCCTCTATATCTTTCACGGCGCCGATGCCGACCTCCAACTCGCCGGCGCCGCGGCGATAGCCCAACGCCTGGGCCGCCTGCTGATGATCGTCGACCTGGAACACCTCACCTCGAAACGGGAGCTCAGTCCGGCTCGTGCCGTGGAGCTTGCCTTGCGCGACGCGCGCCTCGTCGACGCACTCCCCATCCTGACGGGCTGGGACGTCTGCCTGGTCGAAGAGACGACCCCGCCGGACCTGCTGTACACGTTGACGACCTTCCCCGGGCCTGCCATCGTCGCCGGGCATACGCCCTGGACCCCCAAGGGAACACCGCGTAAGCGTCCCATGGTGTCGCTCGCTTTCCCCGTTCCGAGCTATACCCAACGCCGCCGGCTGTGGGATCACTACCTCGGGCAAGACGGACAAGACGGCTCGCCTGGCCTGCTCCGTGAGGTGATCAACGACCTCGCCGGGCAATTTTCACTCACCAGTGGGCAGATCCGTGACGCGGTGGCCTCGGCACGCGACAGCGCCATGCTCCGTCGGAGCTCTGACGCGGGCCGGCAACTCACTCAGGATGAGCTGTTCGCCGCAGCGCGGGCGCATTCGAACCCGCGCCTGGCGCGGCTAGCCGACAAGATCACGCCCCGTTTCACCTGGAACGACATCATCCTGCCCCCCGATCAGCTGACGCAGCTGCACGAGATCGTCGATACGGTCCGCGGGCGCCCACAGGTCCTCGATGCCTGGGGCTTGGCCGAGAAGCTGGTCTCGAGCCGCGGCGTTACCGTCCTGTTCTCCGGCCCTCCGGGGACCGGCAAGACGATGGCGGCCCAGATCATCGCCGGGGCACTCGGCCTGGATCTCTATCGCATCGACCTCTCAACGGTCGTCAGCAAGTACATCGGCGAGACGGAGAAGAACATCGAGCGCATCTTCAGTGAGGCTGAGGCGAGCAACGCCATCCTCTTCTTCGATGAGGCCGACGCTCTCTTCGGCAAGCGGTCCGAGGTCCGTGACTCACACGACCGTTACGCCAACATCGAGGTGAGCTACCTGCTGCAGCGGATGGAGGCCTACGACGGCGTCACCATCCTGGCTACCAATCTACGCGGCAACCTCGATGAGGCCTTCACACGTCGGCTGCAGTTTGCCGTCGGCTTTCCCTTCCCCGAGGCTGAGGAGCGCCTGCATATGTGGAGGACGCTCTTCCCCCCGGAGATTCCCCGAGCGCCGGACATCGATCTGGAGCTCCTTGCCGAGCGTTTCCGTCTCTCAGGCGGCGGCATTCGTAACGTCCTGGTCAGCGCCGCCTATCTCGCCGCAGCAGATGGTGAAAAGCTGACCATGGAACACCTCTTGCACGGCACACGCCGTGAGCTGCAGAAGATGGGGCGGTTGGTGAGAGATGAGGACATGGCCCCCAGCTAGGGCGCTGGGGATGGCCCCCAGCTAGGGTGCTGGGGAAGAGCACAGGAGGGCATATGAAGGACCAGCATACGACAGCATCACGGGAGCACAGAGCTCCCAAGCAACCGGGATCGCAGCGTGACCATGACATTGGGGAGGTGCACCAGGGTCACCCCCTGCAGCACCTCCAATCTGCCGTCGGCAATGCCCAGATCTCGCGCATGCTTGCTGAGGAAGAGGCGCCGCTCTGGGCCCGGCCCGATCTCGGCCCCGTGATCGGCAGAGACGGCGGCCCGGTCACCAACCAGCTCGCTAACCGCATTTATGGACGCTTGGGCCGTGGTCGTCCGCTCGAGAGCCCTACCCGGGCGCGGATGGAGGCCTCTCTCGGTGCCGATCTGAGCGCCGTGCGCCTCCACGATGATGCCGAAGCCAACGTGCTCAGTCTGAGGGTCGGCGCATCAGCCTTCACCCTCGGCAACGACATCTTCTTCAGTGATCTCTCCAATCCCACCGACGAGCATGTGCTGAGGCACGAGCTCACCCATGTGGTCCAGCAGCAGTCGATGACCGGCGGCGGCCCCTTGACCGTCGGGCCGGCCGATGACGCATTCGAGCACCAGGCTGAGGCGGTGGCGACCCACGCAGCAGACGCATCCGTGGGGGTTTCATCCAACTCGACAGGGCCTGCCGTCCAGCGCGGATGGCTGGAGGACGCCTACAACTTCGCCTCCAACACCGCGGGCTCCGTGGGTCTAGGTACGAGTCTGATTATGGAGTCCGCTCGTGGTACGCAGGCTGCGGGCGTCAGCCGCGCGGGCGACGTGCTCGCCCGTGGCGCCGGCTCCGGCGTGCAGAGCCTCGGCAATGCCCTTGGCCCCGTCGGCCTGATCACCGGCGCCCTCGGCTTCGGACAGGGTGTGGACCAGGCGCTCAACGCGTCAACCTTCGGCGACCGGCTGACCGGCGGCACCGACGCCGTCTTCAACGCTCTGGGTGCCTTCTCCGGCGGCGTGGGGACGGCAAGCCTCCTTGGAGCGAGTACAGCCTCGTTGGGGCCCGCCGCCGCTGTGGCGGGCGCCGGCGCCGGCGGTTACGCCCTCGGACGCCTGCTCGACGAGGGCGTCGGCGCGCTCGGTAGCTGGGCTACCGGCGACGAGCAGGGCGATTACTCGATCTCCGGCGGCCTTGCCAGCGGCATGACCGCGATCGATGAAGGGTTGACCAGCCTCTGGGCCGATCCCGACAAACCCGCCTATACCCAGACCCTCGGCTGGAAGCTCGCCGAATGGCTGGACTGAGGGCCGCAGCCGACCGGAGCCCGAACGATGCTCGCTGACCTGGATGAGACGATTCGCAGGCTGTTGATCGACGAGCTCCCCGTCAAGAACGGGGAGGTCGAGATCAGCTTCGACCAACCCAGGCGGGAGTGGAGTTCGCGTCTGTCGCGCCCTACGCTCAATCTCTTCCTCTACGACCTGCGCGAGAACAACGTGCTGCGCCAACATCAGTGGCAACAGATGGGGTCATCCGGCAACAAGGAGGCTGCCGTGGCGCGGCATAAGCGCACACCGATGCGCGTCGACGCCTCCTATCTCGTCACAGCCTGGGCCGCCGACCCGGCGGATGAGCACCGTCTGCTGACCCGGTGTATGCTGGCCCTCTTCCGCCATCCGACCCTGCCCACCGAACGGCTGGTCGGGTCGCTCCAGAACCCACCCTACGATATCCAGGCCAAGCTCGCCCGGCACGACGTGATGACAGATCCCACCGATCTGTGGAATGTGATGGACAACGAGATACGTCCGGGGGTGAGCTATGTGATCACTCTGGCGCTCGACCCCTGGCAAGAGATCACCGGTCCGCTGGTTCGCACGCGCATCCTGCGCTTCGGGCAGGCCCAGGGCCTCCCGACGGCGCCTGGCCTCGTGCCGGACGCCGCACGTGTCGATCTGGTGATCGTCGCCGGCACCGTGCGCGCCGGCGACGACGGCACCCCGCAATCCGGCATCGATGTGGCGCTCAAGGGCACCGGCTACCTGACGACCACCGATGACCAAGGCCGCTTCGTTCTGGGCAGCGTGTCCCCGGGTGACTACACCCTGGTGGCGTGGCCCAGCGAAGGGAAACCCAAACAGCGAACGATACGGATTCCAGCCGCCGACGGCGATTACGACATGGAGGTGTGAACATCCAATTGAGAACTGAAACCCTTCCGCTTACCGGCCACTGGAAACTGACAACTGACAGCAGGAAGCTGATAACCGGCAGTTGGAGAAAGGAGTGTCACAGCGATGCCTGAATACAAGTCTCCGGGAGTCTATATCGAGGAGGTCGATCGCGGCACCAAGCCGATCGAGGCCGCAGGGACGTCGATGACGGCCTTCGTCGGCATCACGGCGGAGGCCAGCATCAAGCAGATTGACCCTGCATCCGGCGAGCGGGTGCCCGTACAATCGGTGGTCAACAAGCCCACCCTCGTCACGAGTTGGACGCAGTTCACCAGCATCTTCGGTGACTTCACCTCGGGCGCCTATCTGCCCGATGCTGTCTACGGCTACTTCGCCAACGGCGGCGGCAGCTGCTACGTGGTGAGCCTGAGAGCGCTGAGTGAGGAAGATGACGAGCCGGACCACGCCGCAGCCACCATTCCGGCCAAGGGCAGGGGAAACAGCTTTCGCGTGGTCGCCAAAGGCCCCGGCCCCTCCGACCTCACTGTCACGATCAAAGCCGGCGAAGAGGAGACCTTCTCCGTCACCGTCGGTAGCGAGACCAAGGCCGGCCTGACGATGAAAAAGGGCGAGGCCAACTTCGTCGGCGATACCGCGTTTGGCGCGGTCGCCGTCGTGGACGTCGGGTCCGCGACGGCTGTGCCGTCAGAGGGGTCTTACGACCTCCAAGGCGGCGGTGTCCCGGCCCTGACGGTTGACGACTTCGTCGGCAACGCTGCTGAGCGCACCGGCTTCGCCGGACTCGAGGCGATCGACGAAGTACGCATCCTGGTCGCGCCCGATGCGATGACCGGCTACGACGGCTCTGAAGCCGCCAAAGAGCGGGTCAAGATGATCCAAACGGCGATGGTCGCGCACTGCGAGTCGGCAAAGTACCGCTTCGCGATCCTCGATGCGCCGCCGGGTCTGAATGCCCAACAGGCACAAGAATGGCGCCACTACCTGAACCTCGACACCTCCTACGCCGCTCTCTACTACCCCTGGATCCGCGTCGCCGACCTGAGCGGCGGGGGCAGCACGACCAAACTGATGCCACCCGGTGGCCACATGGCGGGGATCTACAACCGCACCGACGCGGAGCGCGGTGTGCATAAGGCGCCCGCCAACGAGGTCGTGCGCGGGGCCATCGACCTGGAGCTGCGCCTCAGCAAGGGCGAGCAGGACACCCTCAATCCGATCGGCGTCAACTGCATCCGCACCTTCCCCGGTCGCGGTATCCGCGTCTGGGGCGGTCGCACGTTGAGCAGCGATGGGTCGTGGCGCTACATCAACGTCCGGCGGCTCTTCATCATGGCCGAGGCGTCGATGGATGTCGGGCTGCAGTGGGTCGTCTTCGAGCCCAACGACCGCATGCTTTGGGCCCGTGTGCGCCGGGATGTCACCTCCTTCCTGCGCACAGTGTGGCTCAGCGGTGCACTCTTCGGCAGCACGCCCGATGAGGCCTTCTACGTCAAATGCGATGACGAGCTCAACCCCCCCGAGATCCGCGACCTGGGCCAGCTCATCATCGAGGTCGGGATGGCGCCCGTCAAGCCGGCGGAGTTCGTCATCTTCCGCATCAGCCAGTGGGCCGGTGCCAACGCCGAGGCTTGATCGCTAGGCACACAGAAAGGAGAACGCAATGGCCGACCATGAAGATCCCCTTGTTGGCTTTCACTTTGCCGTTGAGATCCAGAACGTCGTAAGCGGCTACTTCACCGAATGCTCGGGCCTCGGTTCGGAGCACGAGATCATCGAGCATAAGGTGGTCACCGAGAGTGGCCAAGAGGTCGTGATGAAGATCCCCGGGCGGCTGAAGTGGGAGAACATCACCCTCAAGCGCGGCATCACCAGCAGCATGGACATCTGGGAGTGGCGCAAGCAGGTGGAGGATGGGCGCGTGGAGGAGTCTCGCCACGACGGTTCGATCACGATGTTCGATCACGAGCTGACACCCGTCGCCCGCTGGGAGTTCAAGCGCGCCTGGCCCGTTAAGGTCACCGGTCCGCAACCGAAAGCCGACAGCAACGAAATCGGCATCGAAGAGCTGACCCTCGCGCACGAGTACATCAGCCGCGTATCCATCTAGTCATACCATCCGGTCTCGGGTAGGGGCGCAGAGGATCGCGCCCACCCCGAGCCGCGGAAACCGGGAAGGGCAGCATGGCACTGAACACCGAGTTTGAGTTCACGCTACCGCTGGGCTACGTCGATGGATCAGAGATCCACCGCACGGGGCGCATGCGACGCGCGACGGCGCTGGACGAGATCGAGTCCATCGCCCATCCGCGCGTGCAGGAGAACGAGGCCTATCTGCCCATCGTCCTTCTCAGCCGGGTGATCACATCGCTGGGTGGTGTGCCGCGGATCACGCCCGCCGTCATCGAGCAGCTCTTTGCCGCCGATCTCGCCTACCTTGAGGATCTCTACCTGCAGCTCAACAGCTATGACGGGATGGTCGTCCGCACGATCTGCCCGCACTGCAGTTCGGAGCTCCACCTCAAGGTCACGCCGACGACGGAAGCAGAGATCGCAGGCAGCGTGGCACGTGAGCGCCAAGAGGCATGACCTGAAGCCGAAAGGACGGAGAGGATGTCCATAGCGGAGGAAGGCAGGAGTGCGCCGCGCCCTGACGGCACGGGCCGGCCCGGCGAGCGTCAGAGCGCAACCGACGTGGGTCGCCTGACCGACGAGCTGGTCCGCCAGGTCGCCGATCAGGTCTATGCGATGCTGATGGCCGACATCGCGCTCGAACGGGAGCGCGGGCGCCCGGCATCGCAGATCACGGAACGCACGGGAGGCGGATAGTGGCTGACGATCAGTTACGCGCGACGGCGCACGCCGCCTTTCGCTTCGTCGTCTCGATCGAGGGCGAGGGCCAGGCGGCCTTTACGGAGTGTGGGCTGCCCACCGTCGAGTGGGATGTGGAGACGGTCAAAGAGGGAGGACTGAACACCTACATCCACCAGCTCCCGGCCCAGCGCAAGCCCGCCAAGCTGAGCCTGAGAAACGGCGTGGGCAAGAGCGCCCTGCTTGACTGGTACTTGGAGTGCATGGGCGGCACACTCACGCGCAAGACGATCACAATCTCGCTGCTCGATCCTGAGAAGCAGGCCGTGATGACCTGGCACATCGACGGCGCGTTCCCTATCAAGTGGGAGGGCCCGCAGCTCAAGTCAGATGCCAACACGGTCGCCATCCAGACACTGGAGCTCGCCTGCGGCGAGGTCACAGCAGCGTACGAATGAGCACTATGCCATGTCGGCGCTCGGTCGGTGACACCGGCAACGAGACACGGAGGACCGGAGACAGCTAGCCTATGGCCGTCGGATCAACACGAGGACCCAGTAGCCGTCTGGCGCGTCACGTGATGCGCCACAGGTCACTGGCAACGCTTTTCACGGGCGCGGACGAACGACGACCAGCCCCTGCCATTCTGCCGGCAGAGGAGGTCAGCTCGCACGTCGCCACCGTTCCCGTTGCCGCATTGACCGCGGTACCCGTTGGACCGATGCGCGCCACCTCTCAGGAGACGGCAGCCGTGCACCCGCGGCCCTTGACGAGCCCGGCTCGCTTGAGCTCGACTCGCCCGGTCCCAGCCATGCTACCCGACAGCGCGCCTCCTGTGATGCCGACGCCGTCACCCCTCTCTCCCCCCACGCGGCGTGCCGCCGACCGGGCCTTCCGGCCCACGACGCCTGCGGGCGCTGACGAGGAACCACGACCGGAGGCCGTCTCCCCAATGCCGTCGACGACCGCCGGCCCTCAGACCGATGAGGACACGACCATCACCGAGGCCGTCTGGCGACGTCTCCAGACGATCTTCCGCCGGCATCAAGGGACGGACGTGGACGCCGGGCCGCCTGAGACGCCGCCCGACCTGCGCGCCGCAGAGTCCCTGGAGCCCGGTAGCGATCAGGCCCCGATCTCCGTCCCATCGACGGATCACGAGGCATCGGAGGAGCCGTTGACGGAGGCGGGTCACCGACGTGACCCAATCACCGAACTGCCCAGCACCTCGCGGCCCGAAGCGGATCGCGAGGTCGACGAGGACGCCGTGCGCCTGCGCGTGGTGCCCGCACAAGTTGGTGAGCCGCCCTCGTCGCCGCCGGATCAGATGGTGGCGCCACAGAGCCCGGTGTCACCGGGCCTCCAGGTCGCGGGCACCGACCTGGCAGAGGTCGCATCTGAGGGGGAGAATCCGGCGCAAGGGCCTCCCACAGCGTCACCCGGCATCGCCGGATCGGTGGAGGACGCCCTGAGGATCCAGGCACCGCCGGCAGACCCGCGTCAGGAGAGCCCGGCGCACCCCGGCACCACCCGCGCTCTGACGAACGAGCAGCTGTGGCGCGTCGAGCGCCTGCCCGAGAGCGCACCGACCTCCGCAACGGGCGAAGGCCCTTCCAGTATGCCGCCCTCACCATCCGGCAGCGCCGCGCGGCGCAGCGACGAGCCCGCAGCCAAGGAGCCGTCCCTCCCACCCGGCGCGGCGCCGGACGGTGCAAGCGACGAACATCCGAGACGGGAGAGCGGGACGCCGCCCAGCCCCCACGGGCAGGCGGACACCGCCGAGGGAGCGCCGGATGGGACGCGGATCGTGGCCCACGTCGCCGCCGGGCGCCCCACCGGCTCGACGATTGAGATGCTCGCTCCCCGGCGCCCACGCCCCGCCCTCTCCGAACGGGCGACGCGATCGACCGTGGCGCAGCGCTTGACCCGCCCGCCCGGGCCGAGCATCGACGAGCCTGCGGCCCAACCTCCGCCCACGTCGATCCCGACGCCGATCGGCCCACTGCCTGCCGACCTTTGGACGTTGATTGGTGAGCCGGTACCCAGCCCGAGCGCGGAGGCGCCTGCGACCCCAACGACGTTGCCCGATCCGTCGCCGGATCACCGAAGCCGGGATGGAGGTAGTGGACCAGGCACCACAGCGCCTCGGACCGTCGCCACGCACACCCACGCGCCGGCCCGCGAGGCGGTCCAGACCTCGCCGCCCGTGAGGCGTCCTTCCACGGGAACGGCACCCGCGGCAGCCCCGGCTCACATCCAGCGTATGGACTTCGGCGGTGTGATCTCGGCCCTCGAACGCTCGGCACCTTCATCAGGGCGCGCCGAGCCCTCCGGTCCGACTCCCGGTGGCCCGGGTAGCACCGCCGGCGCCGCGCTGGAGGCGATGCAGTCCCCCGCCGGCGGAGCCGACGACGAGGCCACACCTGATGAAGCCCCCAGCGTCGACATGACAGAGCTCGCCCGCCGCGTCTACGACGAGGTCAAACGGCGGCTGACCCTTGAGGGCGAACGGTTCCGGGGACGCTAGTCGATGAAACGAGGAGTCTAGCATGGCCAACACACGCAGCAGCTTACAGGCTGCCCGCATCTATGAGGTCGATAGCTCGGGGGAGGAGAAGGGCGGTGGGGTCTCGGTGGATTGTATGTTCAATCCGTTCGAGTACTCGGTCACCAAGACCAACACCTACAAGGAGGAGCGCAAGAACCGCTCCGACGTGCCCGGCTTCGAGTTTGAGAAAGCGGGGCCCCAGACGCTGACGCTCAACCTGATCTTCGACACCTATGAGAGCGATGAGGATGTCAGCCTAAAGACCAACAAGCTCTGGAAGCTGATGGAGTCGAAGACGCGTCGTGAGGGCCGCCGCAATCGCAAGGTCCCCCCGCCGGAGGTCGCCTTCGAGTGGGGCGTCTTCCGTTTCGTCGCCGTTATCACGTCGATGACGCAGAAGTTCACGCTCTTCAAGCCCGACGGCACCCCGGTCCGCGCTCACGTCGAGGTCACCTTTACCCAGCACAAGGACGTGGAGGACTACCCGAATCAGAACCCCACCTCCGGAGGCGGTGATATTGAGCGGGTCTGGCGCGTGATCGCGGGCGATCGCATCGACACGATCGCCTATGCCGTCTACGGTGACGCCACCCGCTGGCGCGCGATTGCCGACTACAATCAGCTCGATAACCCACTGGACCTGCGTGCGGGCCAACAGCTGATCATCCCTAGTTCGGATGGCACCTCAGCGGAGCGACGGACGATCGACCTTCCACCGGATCAGGTGACCTGACGCCATGCCCGAGCCCTTCGAGTTAGCCAGCCAAATCAGGGTCAAGGTCAACGGGACCGAGGTCGATCCCGAGGTGATGGGCCACGTGCTCGCGGTGGACGTTGACCAGCACGTCCGCCTGCCCGACATCTTCATCATCGCCATGCACGATCCCGAGTTTGAGCTGATTGACAGGGGACCCTTCGACCTCACCCAAGAGGTCGAGATCGCCGCCGAGACGTCGGACGGGACCTGGGTCACCTTGATCAAGGGGGAGATCACAGCTCTCGAGCCGGCCTTTCAGGAGGGCATGATCGCCCAGCTAGTGGTGCGCGGCTACGATCGGTCGCATCGCCTCTATCGCGAACAGCGGAGCGCGGCCCACCTCAACACGAAGGACAGCGACCTGGCCCAGGAGATCGCGAGCCGTGCCGGGCTGCAGGCCGAGGTCGAGTCGACCGCGACGGTCTACGACCACATCTACCAGCACAACCAATCGGATCTCGCCTTCCTCCAGGAGCGTGCGTGGCGCATTGGCTACGAGTGCTTCGTTGAGGAGGGCAAGCTGCACTTTCACCGGCCCCGCACGCAGGAGCGCGGCGCGACGCTCACCTGGGGAGACGACCTGCTCACCTTCCGCCCCCGGATGAACCTCGCCGAACAGGTGGACGAGGTCGTCGTCCGTGGCTGGTCGGTCGCTCGCAAGGAGCCGATCGTGGGCCGCGCGCAGCAGGGCGAGCTTTATCCGCAGATCGACGAGGCCCAGGACGGCGCCACATGGGCGCAAGCCTTCGGCAGCGGCAAGCGCGCCCTCCTTGACCACAGCGTCGCCAGCCAAGCGGAGGCTGACGCACTCGCCAAGGCCCGCCTCGACGAGCTCAGCGGCGCCTTCGTCCAGGCGGAGGGCACCGCGCATCGCCGGCCCGACATTCGCGCCGGGAAGGTCATCACCCTCAATGCCTTGGGGGACCGTTTCAGCGGGACTTATCTCGTCACGAATGCCCGCCACAGCTACACCGCCCAGGGATTGAAGACGACGTTCGCCGTCCACGGCGCCCGGACGGGACAACTGATGGAGGCGATGGGGCTCGACGTCCTGCAGCCCCGCTACAACGGCGCCGTCATCGGCGTCGTCACCAATACCGATGATCCGAACCACTGGGGCCGGGTCAAGGTGAAGTTTCCATGGATGACGGAGGAGGCAGAGAGCGAGTGGGCACGTGTGATGGGCGTGGGCGCCGGCCCCGAGGCCGGTCTCTTCTTCATCCCCGATGTGGACGATGAGGTGCTCGTCCTCTTTGAGCAGGGTGATTTCCGCCGGCCCTACGTCATCGGCGGTCTGTGGAACGGGCAGGATGCCCCGCCGCCCGAGGTGCCCGGCAGTGGTCAGGAGCGCCCTCTGGTGCGCACCTGGCGCTCGCGCACAGGCCATCACATCACCGTCTATGACAACGCCGACAACAAGATCGAGATCGTCACCAAGGCCGGGCACCAGCTCGTGCTCGACGACGCCAACAGCACGGTGACGCTCAAGACCGACGGGGGCCTTGTCCTGACGCTTGCCGACCATGGCGGCAAGATCACGCTGGAGGGCAACGAGATCTCGATCAAGGCCAGCGGCAATCTCAAAGTGGAATCGGGCGCCAACATGGACCTGCAGGCCGGTGGGCAGGTCAACATTCAGGGCGCACTCATTAACCTGAACTAGGAAGGGGATCACGGACTATGGGACAACCCGCAGCGAAACAGGGCGACCAGATCACCGCCATCGACATGCACATCGTCATGGTGCCCTCGGCCGGCGGCCCGGTGCCGACGCCGCTGCCCCATCCCTTCGCGGGCATCATCGACGGCAATCTGAGCCCCACGGTGAAGATCACGGGGATGCCGGCAGCCACCGTGGGCAGTACCGCGACCAACACGCCGCCGCATCTACCGACCCCGCCGGGGACGACCTTCCAGATCCCCCCGACCAACCGGGGGACGGTGATGCTCGGCAGCACCACGGTGATGATCAACGGCAAGCCGGCAGCCCGCAACGGTGATCAGGCACAGACCTGTGCGGATCCGGTACCGAACATGGCGGCTCAGGTCATCGCGGTGGGCACGGTGATGATCGGAGGTTAGTCAAGATGCCACAGGAGATCGTAGGCCGGGGATGGGCCTTTCCGCCCCACATCGGGTCCCAGGGTGGCCTGGCGCTGACCCACGAGCGCAACGAGCTCGATCAGGCGATCTACATCATCCTGTCGACCGCTCCGGGCGAGCGCGTGATGCGCCCGACCTTCGGCTGCCGACTGCATGACCTGATCTTCGCGCCCAACAACAGCCACACGGCGGCCCGTGCCCGGCGCTACGTCGAGGAGGCGCTGGGGATGTGGGAGCCTCGCATTCGCGTCACACAGGTCGACGTGCGTCAGGATGAGAAGCAGGCCGGCGCGCTGATTGTCGAGATCCACTACGAGGTCAAGGCCACGCACGACCAAAGGAGCCTCGTCTATCCTTTCTACCTGATTCCGGAGGAATAGCGGATGGCACTACCAAGACCCAAACTGGATGACCGAACGTTCCAGGATATTGTGGATGAGGCCAAGAAACGCATCCCACACTACATCAAGGAGTGGACCGACCACAATGTCAGCGATCCCGGCGTGACGCTCATCGAGCTCTTCGCCTGGATGACCGACATCCTGCTCTACCGGCTGAATCAGGTGCCCGACCTCCACAAGGTCGAGTTTATGGAGATGCTGGGGATCACGCTGCGCGAACCGATCCCGGCTAACGTACCGGTGACCTTCTGGCTCTCCCAGCCTCAGGAGGTCCCCGCGGGCGCGCCGTCTCCGGGCGTCGTGATTCCGGCGGGTACCGAGGTCGCCAGCACCCAGACGGAGCGTGAGGCCTCGATTGTCTTCACCACGGATGCGGACCTCAGGGTCCTCCCCCCACAGCTGAGTGCCGTCCTGGCGCGCACGCAGGGCCGCTCGGGTGGTAGCGCCGCCTTCCGCGAGCAGAATCTGCGCCGGCTTGAGGCGGGGTTCGGCGGCTTCGAGGTCTTCTCGACCGTGCCCCAGGTGAACGATGCTCTCTATTTCGGCCTCGACAACGACCTCAGCCATCACATCCTGGGCATCGACTTCGACTTTGACCCTGCCGGTGGCGCCGGTGTCGATCCGACGCTGCCTCCCTATGTGTGGGAGGCCTCGACCGGTGATGCGACGACGCGCTGGCAGGCCTGCGAGGTGGAGCTCGACACGACGCGCAGCATGAACACCGCCGGTCGCGTGCAGATCCACCTGCCATCGATGGGCAAGTACGACTTCGAGCAGGGCAACCGCTATTGGGTCCGTGTCCGCATCAAAGAGATCACGTCTCGTGAGCGCCAAGAGGGGATGCGCCCCTTCGAAAAGACACCGGTGCTGCGTAAGGCCAAGGTCGCCACCTGGGGTGGTACAGTGCCCACAACCCACGCCCAGGTCGTCGCCAACGAGGTGCTTGGGCAGAGCGACGGCACACCGGGCCAGAGGTTTCGCCTGCAGAAGACGCCGATTCTGAAGCGGCATGCAGAGGAAACCTTGGTTGTGCAGGTGGAGGGCCGCCCACCCCAGGGTTGGCAGGAAGTCCCCGACTTCGCCGACTCCGATGCCGACGCACCGCACTACACGCTCGACAGTCTCAGTGGTGAGCTGCGATTGGGACCTGCCGTGCGCCAACCGGACGGCACGATCAAGCTCTACGGTGCAGTGCCTCCTCGCCACGCCAACCTCATCTTCCGCAGCTACCGCTTTGGGGGCGGACAGGACGGCAACGTCGGACCGGGCGTGCTCAACACACTCAAGACCGCCATACCCTACGTCGCGCGGGTCAGCAATCGCGAGGCAGCGTGGGGTGGATTGGATGCGGAGTCGCTGGAGTCGGCGATGGTCCGCCTGCCGGCGATGCTGCGCTCCCGAGACCGGGCCGTCACCGAGTCGGATTTCGAGTTCCTGGCGACTCAGGCCCTTCCCGCGGCGATCGGTCGCGTCAAGTGCCTGCAACCGCGTCCATCTGAGGCCGGACGCGTCGTCCCGGGTCAGGTCTATGTGCTGGTGGTCCCGCGTGTCGCACGGCCCGCCGGCTACCTCGAGCCTGAGCAGCTGGAGCTCGACCCGGGCGAGGTGCAGGCGCTCACGGCTTACCTCGATGAGCGCCGGTTGTTGACCACGCGCCTCGACATCCGTCCGCCGGCCTACTATTGGGTCGCCTGTCGTGTCCAGCTGCGAGCAGCCCCCGGTGTCGTGCAGGCGGAGGTGGAGGGCGAGGTCCTGCGTCGCCTCTACCGGTTCCTCAACCCGCTCACCGGCGGGCCCGACGGCAGAGGGTGGCCCTTCGGACGCGACCTTTTCGTGTCGGATGTCTATCAGTGTCTGCAGGGCCTGCCCAACGTGCAGTTCATCCGTGGAGTGCAGATGTTCAGCGCGCGCCCCGGCGGTCCAGCCCAGGGTGAGCCCCTCGAGACTCTTGAGGTCATCGCCCACGGTGTTGTCGCCTCCGGCGCGCACGAGGTCGAGTTTGTCTAGCCCGCCGACGGACAGCATCCGGCATCAGACGAAAGAAGACGAGACGCTATGGTGTTCGAACTAGAGATCATCGACCCCGACGGCAACCGGCGTCAGGTGGTCCTGGGCGACACGACCAGCATCGGTCGGCAGCCCGGGAACGACCTGGTCCTCGACGATGCACGGGTCTCACGACAGCACGCCACCATCGAGTGCCAGGACGACCTGTGCTGGATCACCGATCTCGGGAGCTCCAACGGCACGGTGCTCGACGGCGAGCGCCTGCCGGCCCACGCCCCAACGCCGCTGGCACCGGGGCTCGAGGTCAGGATCGGCGGATGGCGCCTGCTGCTTGCACTTCACGCGGCACCGGGAGAAGATGCGGACAAGATGGCGCCCGTTGCCGCACCGCGCCCTGCACCTCCGGAGGAGGATGCCGCCGGGCCGCCGGCGGACGGCATCCCGTCCGCACCTCAGGAAGGCGACCGACAAGTCCATGCAGGCGCGGACCTGCCGCCGGCGCCGGACAGCGACACCCCACCTCCATCTGAGACCGCATGTCCACCGGGCCTCGGCTACCACAGCCGCCGACTGCTCGACTACCTGCCCGGCATCTATCATACTGAGTTCATGAGCCGCTTCCTGGCGCTCTTCGAGGCCACTCTCATACCCATTGAGTGGACCATCGACAACTTCGACCTCTTTCTCGACCCCGGTACCGCGCCCGGTGACGTCCTGAGCTGGCTCGCTGACTGGTTCGACATCACCTTCGACCCCTCGTGGAGCGAGGCCCAACGGCGGCGTCTCCTCCGCGAGGCGCATCTTATCTATGCCCGCCGCGGCACGCGTTGGGCGCTCACCCGCGTCCTGGAGATCTATACCGGCGCCACGCCGACGATCGTCGACACGGCGCCGGATCTGGATCCCTTCACCTTCAGGGTCACGTTGCCCATCCAGACCCCCCGTTCGGGGTACCAACGCCTGCCGAGGGAGATGATCGAGCGCTTGATCGACGCCCATAAACCGACCCACACACTCTACACGCTGGAGTTCAACTAGCGCACCTTATCGCGAATCAGAAGGAGACAACCCGATGGAGAGGTTGGTAGGCCAATCACTAAGCCGGTATCAACTCACAAAACTCCTGGGACAGGGGGGGATGGGCGCCGTCTTCAAGGCGCGGGACGTCACGCTGCAGCGCGATGTCGCCATCAAGATCATGCATCCCCATATGGCGAACCAGCCCGACTTCCGCGAACGTTTCCTCCAGGAGGCCCGGACCGCGGCACGGCTCGACCATCCCAGCATCGTCCAGGTCTTCGACTTCGGCCAGGAGCGCTCGCTGCTCTTCATCGTGATGAAGTTCATCCGCGGCGCCAACCTCGAGGATATGCTCGACGAGCTCAGGGCGCAGGGACAGTGGCTGCCGCTCGACGAGGCGGTCCAGATCATCCGCCACACCGCCCAAGCGATGCACTACGCCCACCAGCAGGGCGTGCTTCACCGCGACCTCAAGCCGAGCAACCTGATGATCGAACCCGAGCCCTCGGAGGGCCTGCCCTACCGTCCGGTGCTCACCGATCTCGGCCTCGCGCGCCTGCTCTCGGGGCAGCGGCTGACGCAAGCCGGCACCTCGATGGGCACGCCGACCTATATGTCGCCGGAGCAAGCGCTCGGTGAGGACACCGGTCCTGCCAGCGACGTCTACTCGCTGGGCGTCATGCTGTACGAGTTAACGGTAGGCCAGCCCCCCTTCAGCATCAGCAGCATCTCCGAGGCCATTCGCTACCACACGAAGGAGATCCCACCTCCGCCCTCGACAGTGCGCGCCGACCTGCCCCACGCACTGGAGCACATCATCCTTAAGGCGCTGGCCAAGCGCCCTGAGGAGCGCTGGGAGCACGCCGGGGCGCTGGCCGAGGCACTGGGTCACTTCCTGGGCGAGTCGGAGGCCCTACCGGCGGCAACGGTCGTCGCCGACGGTGCGCCCGCCGTCAGCCTGCTCACCCAGTATCACCGCAGCGTCGACGAACCACGGGGAGCCTCGATCCTCGATGCGTTTGCCGCCCCCACAGGCACCGGCGACGTCATCCAGGCACGCCTGCGCGATGGAAGGACCATGGAGATCGAGGTCCGCGATCGGGCACTGACGCTCGGGCGTGGCGAGGACAACGATATCGTCCTTGACACCCCGAACGTCTCGCGGCGTCACGCACGCATCGAGACCGACGGCACGAACTATCGCGTCACCGACCTCGACAGCACCAACGGCACCTATATCGGCAGCGCCAAGCTCCTACCCGGCGTCCCTGAGACGTGGACGCCCGAGCAGCCCTTGCACGTGGGCGATGTCTGGATGCGCTTGGTGCGCAGCGGCGCTCAAGCGGCGACGGGTCGCCTGGGCGCCGAAGCTCCCTCCGGTACGGTGGGTATGGGCGGCACCGGCACGCGCGTGGACCGAAGTCTCCTGCGCTCAAGCGGCGGCGAGGGCCGGGTCGGCGTGGTGATGCAGACCACACAGCTTTCCGTCAATCCGGGCGAACGCGCGGTGACCTCTCTCACGCTGCTCAACCAGGGCTCGATCGTCGATCACTTCAACGTCGCCGTTGACGGGATCCCCGCAGAATGGGTCACCCTGCCGCCCATCGTGCAGCTGATGCCCGGGCAGCAGCAGGACGTCACACTCACCCTCCATCCGCCGCGGTCGCCGAGCGCCCAGGCGGGCCGCTACAGCATGAACGTCAGGGTCTTCAGCCGTGATCTGCCCGCCCAGGCCGTCGAGGTCAATGCCTCGTTGACGGTGGCCCCCTACAGCCAGTTCACAAGCTCGCTGCATCCGCAGAAGATCAAGGCCGGCAAGCCCACGCAGGTCACGATCCGGAACGAGGGCAACTTCCCCGAGACTTTCACGCTGCGCGGGGCCGATCGCGCCAACGAACTTGTCTTCGAGCCACCCCAGGCCCAGGTGCGCGTATCCCAGGGCGAGAGCGCGGCAGCGGAGATCATCGCCCGCCCCATCAAACGACGCTTCATCGGGGGCACGAAGACCCAGCCCTTCAATGTCCAGATCGCCCCTTCGCAGGGAGCCCCACAAACACACGCCGGGGAGCTCGTGAGCCGTGCCGTGATCCCGACTTGGGTCCCGCCCCTCTTCCTCACCCTGCTGCTGATCGCGTGCGCCGCGCTGGCGTTGGTCCTCACCCGGGCGCCGACCATCGAGCTCGCGGAGGTCGTCCCGGCGAGCGCTGAGGCGGGCGAGCCGGTGACGGTCCGCTGGCGCACGACGAACGCCCGGCAGGTGGAGTTGCGGCCCTTTGGTGTTGAGGTCGACGCTGAGGTCGGGGAATACACCTTCACCGACGGCTTCCCCGAGAACACCAGCGTAACCCTCGTCGCCTCCAACATGTTCCGGTCGAGCCGTGAGAGCCTCAACGTCCAGGTGGTCAACATCGCTACCGATCCGGTCATCGTCGAGTGGTCGGTCTTCCCGACCGAGATCACACTCGGACAGGAGGTCACGATTCGCTGGAGCGTCACCAATGCCGAGAGCATCCGCGTTCAGCCCTTCGGCACCGTCGACAGTAGTGGCGAGCGCAAGGATACCCCGCAGCAGACACAGACCTATACGCTCATCGCCGATAACCAGGGTCGGTCCGTCGAGCAGTCCGAGCGCGTTGTCGTAGGCACGCCGGCACCGGACGCCCCGGAGGTCACAACCTTCGCCGTCAACCCCACCACCGTGGTGGAGGGGACCGCCGCCACGATCCAGCTGACCTGGGCGACGGATCGGGCCGACACGGTCACCATCGAGCCGGGCCTGGGCCCTGTGGGGCTGGCAGGCAGCCGCGACGTGCCCGTCCCCGCTGCGGACACCATCTATTCCCTCGTGGCGCGTGGACCGGGCGGCGAGGCCCAAGCTCAGGTCCAGGTCTACGTGCAGGCCCAGCGCTGTCTCGTGGCGAGCGGCGTCCATCTGCGCACGGGTCCGGGCACCGTCTACGACCCGCCGATCACGACGCTCACGGCAGGAACAGAGGTGAAGCCGATCGCCTACAGCCCGACCGGCTACCCCGACGGCAGCTGGGTGAAGGTCCAGGTCACCGGGACAGGCGAGGAGGGTTGGGTCGCCCAGAACCTGCTGAGCGACTGCAACATCAACGTGACCGGCTTGGCCGCTGCCGACATCCCGCCGACGCCCACGCCGCTACCGCCGACCTTCGAGGTCACCAACGTGCAGGTGAGCGTGAGCCCCACCTCACACACCGGCGTCTGCCCGCAGCCGTTCAACTTCACGGGGCAGATCACAGTTGCCGGATCGGGGACCGTGACCTATCGCTGGGAGCGCAGCGACGGCGCCACAGCCGACGAGGAGACCATCGATTTCGCCGGGCCCGGCACCCAAGCGGTCAACACGAGCTGGAACCTCGGCAGCGACGGTAGCCACTGGCAGCGGCTACGCATCATCGCGCCCAATGAAGTTGTCTCCAACGACGCATCGTTCACCCTGACCTGCCTCACGAAGGCCGTCTACATCTACCGCGACAACCTTGCCCTCGCCCAGCAGTACAAGCAGTTCCTGGACGGCGAGCGCTTCGAAGTCGACATCATCGCGATGGGCGCGATCGCCGGGACCGACTTCACGCCCTACCGGCTAATCTTCGTCGGCCCGGACACCGGATCGGGAGGAACCTGGGGCGACAACCCGGGGACGCAGGCGCAGACGATCGAGGACACGAACAAACCGGTCGTGGGACTGGGCCAGGGTGGCTATGCCTTCTTCGGAAAGCTGGGCTATCCCATCGGCTGGGGCCAGGGTTGGTCGGCCTCCGGGAACAGTGTCTACGTGATGAACACAGACCACCTAGCCTGGAATCAGCCCAACGAGATCAGCGTACCCGGCTCGCGCATCCTGCAGCTCTACACAAGCAACAGCTCCTTCACCGCCATCCACTACCCTGACCCCATTGCCGGCGTCATCGGCGTGGGGCGTCAGACCAACAGCGACAACCACTATCCGATCATCCAGAAGGACACCCGCTACGTGCTGTGGGGATTCGACGCCGGCCCGCAGGCGATGACACCGACCGGACGACAGGTCTTCGTCAACGTCAGCCGCAGCGCGATGCGGCTCATGATCCTCGTGCCGCCCATCCACATCCAGCCCGGTCCGATCCTGCCGGGCCCGTGACCAAGGTCAGACGCGGGAGCGCATGCCGGCGGCATGCGCTCCCGCACAATGCCTTTCGACCCGAGGCTGCTCGCGCCGTCTCGGAGCGGCTATCCCATCGCGTCCGACGCCCCGAGGACGGGGCCCTCGCAGACGAGGGGCTGCAAGCATCAAACCGCGTGCTCCCCGCCCCGTCTCGGGGCGGGTGGGTCCGGCGGCGAGCCCTACGAATCGCAGGTGCCACGGCGGCGCGATCTACCGAGGAATGACCATCGATGGCCCTGCGCAGGATCCGGACACAAACGCGAACCTGTGGTATACTAACCGCCATAGAGAAAACGATATGATCAATCTCACCTTAGGCGAAACCATCCTGGTCATCCCGGGCGTTGTCTCGTTTACACAGGCGCACCGATCCTAGCGGTGCGCGCCTCGACCATCCTGACGACAGTCCGGTAATCCGGTCCTAGAGAAGCACTACAAGCCGTGGGCGCGCTTGCGCTTACGGCTTCCTCATATCCCTGACCTCTCGACCCGTGACGCAAGCATTCCCACACGCTGACTTGATCATTTTGGTTCTTTGATTCCGTCCGATCACGGGAGGACCTACATGAGTGAAGTACTGATCCACCTTGACCGCGTCGCCTACCATCACGGCGCGGAGTTGATCATCCAAGACATTGCATGGGAAATCCAGCGGGGGCAGAGAATCGGCCTGGTCGGTGCCAACGGCGCCGGCAAGTCGACCCTACTGCGCCTCATCGCCGGCGAGCTCCAGCCGGACGAAGGGCGCATCATCCGCCACGCCTCGCGCATCGGGTACCTGCCCCAGGAGCCCGACTTCTCGCCCGGCGCGACAGTGTGGGACACCGTGATGGGCGCCAACACCGAGCTGCACGCCGTTGAGCAACGCCTGCGGATGCTGGAAGCACGCATGGGCGAGCCCACCGTCATCGACGACCCGGAGGCCTTCGAGCGCGTGCTGGCGCAACACGCCCGCGTGCTGGACGCCTTCGAGCAGCTGGGGGGGTACCGCTACGAGAGCCTCTGCCACCAGGCGCTGCAGGAGGTGGGCTTCGAGGAGCGCGACCACGGGCTCAGTGTCGACGTACTTTCAGGTGGGCAGAAGAAGATGCTCGGTCTGGCGAAGCTGCTCGCGGTCCGCTGCGATCTCCTGCTCCTCGACGAGCCCGATAACCACCTGGATCTCGCCGGCAAAGCGTGGCTCGAGCGTTTCATCGCGTCCTTCCAGGGTACGATTGTCATTATCTCCCACGACCGCTACCTCCTCGATGAGACGGTCTCAACGATTGCCGAGATCGAGGATCATCGGTTGACGGTCTACTTGGGCAATTACTCAGCCTACGCCACCGAGAAGCAACTGCGCCTGCTGCGCCGGCAACAGCTCTATGCCGCGCAGCAGAAGGAAATCGCGCGCATCGAGGCGGCGATCGCGCGCTTCGAGTACTGGGCGAGCATCGTCATCAACGAACGCCACATCCGCCAGGCGCGCTCCCGCCAGAAGATGCTGGAGCGTATGGACAAGGTCGAGAAGCCCATTCTCGAGCGCGAGCGTATGGGGTTGACGCTGGACGGCTGGAGGGGCTCACAGAAGGTGCTGGAGATCCGCGATCTCGATAAAGCCTTTGGCGATGACCCACTGCTGATGGGTCTGGAGCTCCTGGTTTGGCGCGGCGAGCGGGTGGGCCTGATCGGCGCCAACGGCGCCGGCAAGAGCGTGCTCCTGCGCTGCATCCTCGATCAGGAAGCGCCGACCGGCGGCACCATCACCATCGGTCCGAGCGTCCGCAT
>CAZYYC010000029.1:11015-26802 GCA_964650935.1 uncultured Anaerolineales bacterium | reverse complement strand
ACGGTTGCGCCAGCCGATGAGGATGCTCAGGAAGGGCACCAGATCGGAGGGCCCCGCCGCCTTCACCGCCGGCGCAAAGCCGCTGAAAAGGAGCGGAAGCGCAAGGGCGAGGGCCACCGTGCCCGAGATCAGCCGGCGGCACGCGGGCGAGCTGTACAGCCGCGGCTTGCGTGCGTTGCGAAGACACCTCATCGCTCCGCCTCCTCTCCTGTCCAGGCCGCGAGGATCACGGTCTCGACAAAGACCAGCCGGTCGTCCTGAAAGCCCAATAGGATCTGGTCGCCGGCGAGCGCGATGCCGCCCTCGAGATCGACCTCGCTGAGGTCGATCTCGTCCAGAATCTGGTCATCCAGCAGCGCCTTGACCTGGGCGATGGTCATCCCCGAACGGAAGTCTTCGGGGGCGTAGAAGTGGGCGTAGATCACGCCGTCCGGCACAGGCTCCAGCGCCACCGTCCACAGCAGTTCGCCGTCGACGAAGTCGAAGCGCGTACCGAAATCGAAGTAGGACCACGTCTCCCAGCGCACGCTCTGCCCCTCGAGCGCGTCGAAGCGCAGCGAGAAGGCGTCCGGCGGGCCGAGTTTCGCCAGCACCGTCGGGCGTCCGTCATCGGGCGTGATGGCAAGCGCTGCCGCGAGGGACATCCCCTCCGCGGACGGGCTCAACGTCGGCTCCGCCGTGGGGGCCGGGCCGCCGGTCGGGTTGCAGGCGAGGACGAGGGAGGCACCCAAAAGAACGATGGCAATCAGGGACACATAGCCTAGACCGGAGACTTGATGCATCCACACCTCCTCAGATAACGCGCTAGACGGCGAGGGGGCCCCCCGGGCACGAGGCGTGGCATCGGAGCCCGCAAAGGAAACCGACCGATATCCCCAAGTATACAACGGCAGACGTCCGAGGAGCAATAGTACCCTGGTCCGAGAACTATCATATGGGCACAGCCTCAGGGCCGTCGCATGTAGCGTGCGACATGCAACAGCAGCGACCAGCGGAGGTGCCGTCGCGTCCGACGCCCCGAGGACAGGCCTACAAGCTTGCTCTTGAGGATGTCCCGCCCCTTGTCTGCGAGGGCGCCAGGTTCGGGGCTACCGGCCCTCAATCGCGCGCTTCCCGCCCCGTCTCGGGGCGGGCTGGTCCAGCGGCAAGCGCTGCGGGTCGCAGATGCCGAGGTGGTCCGGCCAGCCGGACGGTCAACTGCGCGCACCCGGTGTGCCGCCTTGATCCATCCCCAAACGCGGGTAGACTCCCAAGACCACAGTCACCCACCACGAAAGGACTGACGATGGGCACAGCACCCACAAGTAAGCGACCGGTCCGCGACGCGCGGACCGCCATCGGCACGCAGAACAAGACCGCCGACGAATGCCTGCTCGACACACTGGATGACTTTACCGATAGCGACCCCTGGCGCGTCCTACGCATCCAGTCGGAGTTCGTCAACGGCTTCGACACCATGGCCGGCCTTGGCCCGGCGGTGACCATCTTCGGTTCTGCACGAACACCCGAAGAGGCCCCCATCTACCAGGCAGCGGTGGAGACGGCGCGGCTCCTGGCCCAGGAGGGGCTCGCGATCATCACCGGCGGGGGCCCAGGCATCATGGAAGCTGCCAACCGCGGCGCCCGGCTCGGTAAGGGCCTCTCGGTGGGCTTCGCCATCGAGCTGCCCTTCGAGGAAGCCGCCAACCGCTACGTCGATATCGCGATCACCTTCCGCTACTTCTTCGTGCGCAAGACGATGTTCGTCAAGTATGCCCAGGCCTTCGTCATCTTCCCCGGCGGCTTCGGCACGATGGATGAGCTCTTCGAGGCGCTGACCCTGATCCAGACGGGCAAGATCCACAACTTCCCGGTGGTCCTCTACGGCTCCGACTACTGGTCGGGGCTCCTCGACTGGCTGAAGGCCACGATGGCGGAGCGGGGCAACATCTCCCCGGAGGATCTGGAACGCTTCGTGGTGGTCGACGCACCCGAGGAGGTCCGCGAGCTGCTCAAGGCGAGGATGGTGCTGCCCGGGCAGTAAGCGGAGGCGACGACTACGGCAGATACCGCACACACAGACGTCGCACCTGGGGCCTCAAGAACCGGCGGAGCCAAGTCGGCCCCGCCGGTGTCAACGTGCGGATCTGCCCTGAATCACCGTCCGTAGAGGCCGGAGACGCCCCTTGAAAGGGACATCGTCTCGGCCGTCCACGTCAGTCGTGCGTAGTGGTCAGCCAGCGCTTGGTAACGGGCACTATCAGCCCGCCGTCCCCAAGCAGCCCTCGCCGAGTAGTAGGCTGCCATCCCGCTGAGGCGGGACGAGGCAGCCTCATTGGCTCGCTGCCGGGCCACCGCATCGGCAGCACTCAGATCCGCGATCCCGAGGCTGCGGCGCTCGGACAAGCTGGTACAGGAGACGCTCTCGGTCACACAGTTCTCACTCGCGCTGGCCCCCTGCACGGGCATCACCAACACCAACACCCATACGGCTGCAACAGCAAAGATCGTCTTCATTGCCCCCTCCGGGTTCGCGCTGCTCCCTTGGCTGGCGGGCAGTGGAGGGTGCTCACAACACCCAACCCAATGGTATATCATTTATATGATATGTCAAGTATCAATATTTAATATTCGGCCGCGACAGTATACGGCGCCTCCCCCGGCAGCCGCCACCTGGACCACAGCAGCGAGCACTTCTCGCCGGGCGCCGCCTTCTGGTAATAGACCGTGAACAGACTGCCGTCGCCCATCTCGACCGTGGAGGGGTACCCGAGGTCACCGTCGGGACCGTCGTCACGCAGGACCCAGTCGTGCTCCCAAGTCGCGCCGTCGTCGTAGCTCAGCGCGACGCGCTGCCCGTAGGGTACCAGTCGGTAGCCGTAGGTCAGCACCAGCGTGCCCGAGCTGTGGCGCAACAGGTGGGGCGGCGAGCCATGGAAGCCCAGCGGCTGCGCGGTAGTCCAGGTGCGGCCGCCGTCGTCGGACGTGGTCTGCATCATGCTGAAGTCAGGGATGCCCGGAACCGTCAGGGCCTTACCGCTGTGTGGCTGGATGCGGATCATGCCGATCAGGCGCCCTGAGGGCAGCTCGACGGCGTGCGGTTCGTGGTAGTTGGCGGGGTCCGTGCCGGGATGCACGGGCACGTCGCCGAGCGCCTCCCAGGTCACCCCGCCGTCCTCACTGCGCGCCGCGGTGATCGGCCCCACCCCCATCTCCTCCCACGTGCCGTAGCGCTTGCCCAGGTAGAGCAGCGCGCCGTCCCGCAGGCGAATCGGGCCGTGCGGCGCCGAGACGGGGACGCGGATCGGCGCGCCCCAGCTTGCGCCGCGGTCCTCGCTCAGCATCACCCAGGAGCCCAGGTGCGCCTCAACCATCGCGTCGGTCCAGCCGGCGAAGACCTCGGCCCACGCTGCGCGTTCCGCCGCGGGCAGCCACTCGGCGTCGGCGTAGCGGCGGGTGTCGGACGTGAACCAACTGACGAGGAGCCGTCCCTCCCCCAGGTCCACGATGCCGGCGTCGCGGTCGTCGATAGGCGAGTCCTGGATCACGCGCGGCTCAGACCAGCTGCGACCCTCATCGGTGCTCACGTTCAGCACCGTCTTGCCGTAGGGACAGACGTGCTCGGCCCGCAGCCCGGAGCTGACGACGAGCAACGTACTGCCCTCCGTAGGTTGGGCTGTCAGCCCGACCGCGAGGCGCGCCACCGCGGGCCAGCCGAAGTAGCCGAACCGCTCGCCCGGCAGGCGGCAGACAACGCCATGCGTCGCTTCAAGGTGCTTGGTGTTCATCGTTCTCTCCCTGAGTTGTGAGTAACGGTCATCAGCGGAAGCGCAGCGCGAAGAGGTCCGCGTCACGCATCACGAACCGCAGCCGCACCGGCTGCCCGGCAAGGACGCTCAGATCAGCCTCTGACTGCCAAGCGACGACCCGCGCGGTCTCGTCGCCGATGATCTCAGGGCAATCGGCGAGCGTCAGACCCCGGATAGGCGCGCCGGCCGGTGTCTGCACCTCTACCCGCACCGACCCGGCGGCGCTGGTCCGATAGTTAATCTCAAGCGCGCTGCCCTCGAAAGTAAAGGGCCGGGTCAGCAGCTCTCCCCCGGCCCAGGGCGCGCTCACCGACGCAAAGCCGTCGAGCCGCAGCAACAGCCGCTCGATGTGCCAGCTCTCCTGCATGTAGGCGCGCGAGACGTAGAGCGCCAGGTGGTCGGTCCCCCACGGGAGGATCCCGGTGAGCGGATGGTTGGTGCGCGAGACCCAGGCCGACGCGTCGAGTCCCGGGCGGATGAAGACCTCCATAAAGGTGCGGTCATACCGGTTCGAACCCGCCCGGCTGGTGAGCAACACGGCGTCGGAGCAGTCGTTGCCGTAGACGTGGCCGTGCGACTGCTTCAGCCCGATCGCGGCGATCTGCGCGTCGGTGAGGGCGCGCCGCCCCTCCATGAAGCGAGCGGCAGGCGCCAGATAGAGGTGCGGGGCGCGGACGTAGGGCTGCGTGTTGTTGGTGTAGAACTGCTCCCGCGGCGTCCCGCCGTAGGTCATCGGCACCGAGTCGGACCAGGTCATCAGATCCTCCGAGGTGGTGCGTGCAATCGAGCGGTAGCCGCTGCCCCACTCGCCGTCGTACCAGCGATAGGTGAGCACATAGCGCCCCTCCGCCTCGCTCCAGAACATCGTGTTGCCGCCGTCGAAGCAATTGCGCAACGTGCTGACGAGCTCCGGTTGTGGGTCAAGCTTCCGAAAGATGAAGCCGTCCTCCGAGGCCCAGAAGACCAACCGCTTGGGGCCGGCAGGGTCCGCGAAAGCGGTGTGCGCCTCGCCCGAGAGCGGCTCGCTGGCGATCGCCTTGATCCGCTCGCCGTCCGGGACACCGGGCCGGGTGTCCAGCCACGGCACAGCGGAGAGCGTTCTGCCGTCGGTGTCCGCGACCAGATTGGTCGCCTCGCATCCGGCGCGCGCGACCAGGCCCAGCGCCGGCTTGGCCCACGTCACGCCATCCTCGCTAGTCGCCACGCAGAGCGCCCCGGACCCGTCGCTGGGGTCGAGCGTCATCGCCCGATAGTAGAGGAGGGTGCGCCCCTTATGCTGGAAGACGGCGATCCCCGCGTTCGCGGGGCCATCCCACGGGCGGTCGATGCGGATCGCCGTGCCGTGAGGGACAGGCTCGTGCAGCTTGAGCTGCGCGCCCTCCAGCCTCTCGATCAGGAGTCGGTCGACGAAGAGCTCTCGTCGCGTGCCGAGGGCCAGAACGCGCACCATCCAAGCACCTCCCCTAACGGCGAGCCGGGCTAACTACTCAACTTCGATAGACGCCACGTGGGCTCTTCGAGACGTCACCTTCATAGCATCAAGCCTATATCCTCTTGGGAGAGTCCGCAAGTGGACGCGGGATGCCGGCTGCACCGCAAGGACCCGCAGTATGCCGACTCACCCAATCCCCACTCAACCAACCCGACGCACCCCAACACCAACCAACACCGGATCTTAGCGCCGGCTAGCTGTGCTATGCTGTGAATCAAAGCAACCAATAAGCGCAGGAGGGATAACGTGAACATTCTCATATGGATTATCGTCGGTTTGGTCGCGGGTTGGCTTGCCGGCCTGGTGGTGAAGGGACACAGCATGGGGCTCATCGGCAACCTGGTCCTCGGGCTCCTGGGCGGCGTGGTCGGGGGATGGGTCTTCGGGCTGCTGGGCCTTGGCGCCACGGGCATCCTGGGGCAGATCCTTGTCTCCGCCGTCGGCGCCGTGATCCTCATCGTCGTCGTCAGGGCCCTGCGTCGGGTCTAGTTCAGAGATACACACCACGGAGCCCAGAGATATGCCCAAGTCTCGTCATGGCCAATGGCGCCGTGCTGGAGCTGCCCACCATCTTCGGGATGATCGTCTACGCCCTGCTGGCCTGGGGGATCGTGAGGGCGATGTGGCTGATCTTCAGTCCGCGCTAGCCGGGCGGTCCCGGGCATAGCCCGGCGTCGACCGGAACCTGAACGCCCTTCTCGATATCGAGAAGGGCGTTCAGGTAACATCGTCCTGCGTCCTACCCAGCCGAACTCCTCAGAGCCGCTCATTCCACGCCGGGTTGTCGTACTTCTCCGCAAGCAACCGCTCGACCTGCCGCCGCTCCCCCTGTGTGAGCGGGCTCTCGACCAGCGTCAGATTCAGCACATCGCCGAAGGCCGCCAATAGGGGTTCGGCGACCTCGATCCAGGTCACCGCCCGCCCCAGCGCGTCTTGGAGAGTCAGAGCGACGGCACGGATGCGCGCCGGGTCGGGACGCGCGGTCAGGTAGGCGCTGATCGCGCCGATATCCCCCGTCAGGGGTAGCGAGCCGTGCTGCAGGATCCCGCCGCGCACGCGCATCTGCGAGTTGCCCACGAGCTTGCGTCCGTCGACCGTGACCTCATAGTCGGATGGAATCTCGAAGCAGACAGGGGTGCGCACACGCCCCTGCCGCCCGGCTGCCGCGTGAGCCGTGGCCTCAGCCCGCGTTAGCCCCAAGGGCCTCAGAGCACGCAACAGCGCGCCGCTGATCGCCCGATAGCTCTCGGCCACGCTGCCGGAGAAGCGCGGCTCGCGATCGGTCGTGGCGATGCTGTAGGTGAGCTCGTCGCGGTTGAGCACCGCCGTGCCGCCGGTCATCCGCCGCACCAACGCGATGCCGTCCCGTTCGAGCGCCGCCCCATCGGCGTCGGCGTAGGGTTGTCCTCGCCCCAGCGTCAGTGTGGGCGGCGACCAGCCGTAGAGACGCAGCGTGGGGGGCACCTCGCCCGCCACGACGGCACGCAGCACGCCCTCGTCGATCGCCATATTGAGCGCGCCGGGCTTCGGGTGCGGCTCGAAGAGCAGACGCCACGTCGCGGGAGGGAAGCCGGCGTTCACGGCATCAGCACGTCGTCGCGGATCGCCGCCCACGTCGCCCCATCGACCCACGGGAGCACGTCCCCACCCACCCGCTCACCGACCACCCGGTAACCGAGGGGCCAGCCGTCGTAGCGGCGCATCGGCTGCAGAACCCATCCCGCGACGCGGGGGTCGTCCAGCTCAATCAGGTAGACGGGATGCTCGCGAAGCTGGGGCTCGGCCTCCGCCCAGGTGATGTAGTGGGGCGCAGGCCCCGGCGGATCGAAGGCACCGTCGGGCACGTAGACCACGGTCATCTCCGGACGCAGGTCCTCGGCCCACGAAATGTAGCGCAACACCCAGGTCTGCACGAAGCCATCGGTCGGCGTCGGCGGCGTCAGCAGCCACGCGTCCTCCTCGAACTGCGGCAGCAGATCGCGCGCCCACGCGTGCCACTCGACCTTGTGGCTCTGGTCGGCGATAGGGTAGTTGTTGTGGAGCACAAGGACAAAGGCCAGGCCCAGGAGAGCCAGCCCCACGCCCCGCGCGAGGGGAACCAGGCGCGGGCGCCACGCTGCCACACGCGCACGCAGCTCATACCCGAGCGCCTGCGCCCCCACACCGATCAGCGGGGCGAAGAACAGGTAGACCGGCGTGAGGAAGTCATCCCAGTCGACCACGGCATACGTGGTCACAAAGAACCAGGTGCCGGCGAGCCCAAGCAGGCAGGTGCCCGCGATGCGCAGCCGCTTGCGCAGCAACGCGGTGGCCCCCAGCCCGCCGACCATCACCCCGATGGGCCAGAACTGCAGCATCAGCTGGTAGCCCGAGTCGGCCCACCGCTGCAGCCAATACTGGGAGGGGAGACCGAACGAGATCCCCCACCAGCGTCTGCCCAGCCAGAAGTCGATCACGCCCCCCCAGTCCGACGGACAGAAGTTACAGAAACGCGCAGGTGGGTCAGCGAAGGCACGCAGGGGAATCCAGAGGTACTGCAACGCCACCAAGAGGACAATGCCCATAGTCAGCGCCAGCCGCTTGGGCTTCACAAACGCCCTCGGATCCGTGGTCACAACTGCCCACAGCCACATCGGCAGCAGCACGATGGCCGGCACGTTCACGCCGAAGGCCAGTGCATAGAGCGCAACCGCCGCGAAGTAGGCACCGGGACGCCGCGTCTCCTGATAGGTAAGCAGACTCAGCCATGTGCCGGCGATCAACGCGTTGTAGAGCGGGTAGAGCTCCGTATAGGTGGCCTGGTACCAGAAGCGGACGGCGAGCGCGAGCGCCAACGCCCCCACGGTCGCCGCCGCGACCGAGCGGGTGAGCCGGTAGGTGATGCGCTGCGTCAGAACCACGGCGATCACCGACGCCACCGCGCTGAGCAGATTGAGGCGCCACGCCGGGTTGCCGATGGGCAGCCCATGGACGAAGAGCGCGCCAAGCCATGTGTAGAGCGGATAGCCCGGGGGATGCGAGACACCCCATGTGAGCGTCGTGAGCTGGTACTGGACGGAGTCGAGATAGGGCCCCACGCCGGGATGGAGCGTGGTAGCGTATAGGACGCCGGAGAGCAGCGCCAAGAGTGCCCCGGTCAGCCGAAGCTGCCGGCGAGTGGCATCGGCGGAGGATGCTTGGGCTGCTGGCCCGACCCCGGTACGGCCCGCGAACGCGGTCAAGGTCGTCCCCTTGCGTCTACAGATTCACCTGGTCACCCGGTGCGGGCACCACCGTGTGCCGGTATCCCAGCCCCTCCAACCCGCTTGCCAGCGCCTGCGCCGGCTCAGGATCGCCGTGAACCACGAAGGCGCTCCTCACGCTCTCGGCGCGGGGTGCCGCCCAGTCCAGCAACTGCTGACGGTCGGCGTGCGCGCTGTAGCCGTAGAGCGTGTGCACCTCGGCGCGCAGCGCGTACGGCTCCCCGAAGATGCGCACCTCGGGCTCCCGCTCCGCGATGCGCCGACCTAGCGTGTAAGGCGCCTGCCAGCCCACGATCAGGACCGCGTTGCGCGGGTCCTCAATGGCGTGCAGGAGATGGTGTTGTACCCGGCCCGCTTCCGCCATCCCTGAGGCGCTGATGACGATCAACGGGTTGGGTGCGGTGTTGATCGCTTTCGACTCCTCGACGCTGCGCACGTAGCGCAAGCGGTGGAAACCGAAGGGATCATCACTGGTGCTCTCGGCGATGAGCTCGCGCGTTTCGCGATCATAACACTCGGGATGCATACGGAAGACCTCGGTCACGTTGACGGCGAGCGGACTGTCCACATAGATCGGGATCTCGTGGCAGCAGCCTGCCGCAGGGATGCGCCCCTCGAGCGTCAGTTCGTGGAGGTGATAGACGATCTCCTGCGTACGACCCACGGCGAAGGCGGGGATGATGATGCGCCCGCCTCGCTCGGCAACGGTGTTCACGATCGCGCCGAGCTCATCCTTGATGGACACCAACGGCGGATGCTGCCGGTCGCCGTAAGTGCTTTCGATCATCAGCGCATCGACCTCGGGCATCGGGGTAGGATCCCGGACCACCGGCAGGTCCGGCTGGCCCAGGTCGCCGCTGAAGAGCAGGCGCACAGGTCCGTGGTCGGTCTCCGATTCCAGGAGCACCATCGCCGAACCGAGGATGTGCCCTGCGTCGAGGAAGGTCACGCGCAGGCCTCTCGCCACCTCAATAGGACGATCGTACCCTACGCCGATGAAGTTATGCAGGCTGCTCAGGGCGTCCTCTTCGGTGTACAGGGGCTCCATCGGTGACTGCCCCTTCTTGGCGCGTTGCTTGTTCACATACCGCACGTCGTACTCGTGGATCCGACCCGAATCGGGCAGCATCGCACCGCAAAGGTCGCGGGTAGCGTGCGTAGCATAGATCGGGCCGGCGAATCCGCTCTTGACGAGGTTAGGCAGGTTGCCCGAATGGTCGATATGGGCGTGTGAGAGCACCACAGCATCGAGCCGGCGGACGTCAAAGGGGAGCTTGCGGTTGCGCCTGTAGGACTCGTCCCGCTTTCCTTGATAGAGCCCACAGTCCAGCAGCAGATTCGTGCGGTTGGTACGCACCAGGTACATCGAGCCGGTCACCGTACCCACGCCGCCCAAAAAGGTTATCTGCACGCTATCGCCTCAATCCGCCAACAACTGTAGCAGGTCAGGCCCATAGGTCGCCTGGCGCCATGGACCGATACCCGGCACGTCGAGCAGTGCCTCGTAGTCATGGGGAGGATGGGTAGCAAGTTCCCACAGGGTCGCATTCGGCAGAATCACATCGGCGTCGACCCCCCGTACCTCCGAGACATCCTTGCGCCACGCCTTGAGATCCTTGAAACGGTTGACCACCGCCTCGGGCTGGCGCTCCTGGCGCGGTTGGTCGGGGAGCTCGGGGAGATCCGCATCGGCGAGGGTCTTCAGGATCTCCTTGCCGAAACGACGCACCTGCCCGGGCGTCAGGCCCGCTGCCACGAGCTGCTCGCGCGTCCGCGGCTGGACGTGGGCCAACCGCAGAAGCCGACCGTTGCCCATCACCATCACGGGCGGACGATCGAGCTGCTCCGCCGCCCGCTCGCGCCACAGAAACAGCTGGAACAGGCGCCGCTGATCGTGGTTGGAGAGGCGATGGATGCCCTTGATGCGCCAGAAGTGACGGGCCGTCGTGTCCTCCGCCGGCACCTCCACAGTCTCGGCGAGGTAGGTAAAGATCTCCTGAGCCTCCTCCCACCGGCCTGTGACCTGCAGCTCCTGGACCTGAAGGTCGCGAAGGGGCAGCAGATAGTGGCTATCCATCCAGGCATAGGTCAACGCGTCCGGTGCGATCGGGCGCTTGCCCCAGTTGTAGCGCTGATAGCGTTTGTTGGGGTGGACATCGAAGAGGGTGCTGAGGACGTCGGCGAGCCCCACTTTCGGCCAGCCCAGGACACGCGCAGCCCACATCGTATCGAAGATGGACCGCGTCTCGAAGCTGAAATCACGCTTCAACACCATCAGGTCGTAGTCAGCCGCGTGAAAGACCTTCTCGATCGACGCCGCTTCAAAGAAGGGTGCGAGCGGTGAGAGGTCCTCCAGCGCCAACGGATCGACGAGGTAGTTCGTCCCAGGAATCGAGATCTGCACGAGACACACCCGCTCACGGTAAGCGTACAGGCTGTTCGCCTCGGTGTCCACGGCTGCGCGCGATTGTCCCATCAGCTCAGAGACTAAGGCGGCAAGCGCCTCGGGGGTATCCACCACCACGGGGAGCGGGGGCGCGTCCGGATCGTCAGTTGCGTGCATCGCTAGATCGGTTGGGTTCATGAAATGCATTATCGCCGCGGTCGCGGAAATGTCAAAACACCGGCGCAACCTTCCCCGGCTTCTGAGCAACGAGGCCCCTACTCTCCCCTCGCCGGCGCCTCCCCGTCTGCGAACTGCAGCGTCAGGCCCTGCCCCGCGAATACCGCCCGGGCGGAAGCAAGCACGCGACCGGACGCTCGCTCGCGCACGATCGCGTAACCCCGGGTGAGCACCGCGCCGGGATCGAGCGAACTCAACCGTGCCGCCAACCCGGCGATGTCGCGCAACGTGATCTCAAGCCGATGATCAAGCGCCTGATCGAGGCGGAGTGCAAGGTCGTCGACACGCTGGCGAGCATTACTCAGTCGAGCAGCAGGCGAAAGGTGCTGAAGCGCCCGCCGGTGAGTCTCCACCGCACCGCGTCGCACCGAAAGCTGCCGATCGACGGCGCGCGACATCTGCGCGCGCATCTGCGCCAGGGTCATGCGCAGCTCCGCGACATCCGGCGTCACGACCTCTGCGGCGGCAGAGGGCGTGGGAGCGCGACGGTCGGCAGCGAAATCGGCAAGCGTGAAGTCGGTCTCGTGGCCCACGCCCGACACGACCGGCAGCCGTGAGGACGCGATCGCTCGCACCACACGCTCGTCATTGAAGGCCCACAGATCCTCCAGCGAACCGCCACCACGCACCACGAGGATCACATCAACGTCGTCACGTGCATTCAGACGATGGAGCGCTGCGACAAGGCCCGGCGGCGCCGCCTCTCCTTGAACCGGTGAGGGCGACAGCAACACGCGCGCCAACGGGTAGCGCCGGCTGAGCACGTGCAGCACATCGCGAAGCGCCGCAGCCGTCGGCGACGTCACGACGCCGATGCACGCGGGCGAGATCGGAAGGGCGCGCTTGCGTGCCTCATCGAACAGCCCTTCCGCCTGAAGCTGCGCCTTGAGCCGCTCGAACTCCTCAAAAAGCGAGCCGCGTCCGGCGGGCCGTATCTGATCGATGTAGAACTGGTAGCGTCCCCCCTGTTCGTAGACGCTGATGCGTCCGTGGGCCTGGACCTGGTCACCCGAGCGGGGCATAGGGCTGATGCCTTGAGCCGTCGTGCGCCATATCACGGCCCCGATCTGCGCCCCGGCATCTTTCAGGGTAAGATAGACATGGCCCGATGAAGCACGGGAGAAGTTCGAGACCTCGCCCTCGATCCACAGGTCCTGAAACAGAGGATCACGGTCGAAGAGCGCACGGATGCGCCCCGTCACCTCGCTCACGGTCAGCGGGCGGTCGGGCTGGGTGAAGAGGCTCAATTGATCCCACATAAGCTACTCCTTGTCGGTCGCTGCGTGCGCACTCATCTTAGCCCACAACCCGACAGTTGGGAAGCCCCCGTACTACGCCGAACTGCCTCGAATCCCATACATGCTATAATCGTAAGCTATGCAGATCATCCTGACGCACGAGAACGCGGATTTCGACGCCATCGCCAGCCTGCTGGCCGCGCACAAGCTCTATGCCGGCGCAAAACCGGTCTTGCCGCGCCGCGTCAACCGCAACGTACAGGCCTTTCTCTCCCTCTATGGTCCCGGCTTCCCCTTCATCAGCCACGACGACCTACCTCGCGGACAGCACGTCAAGCGTGTGATCCTCGTCGATACGGCCAAGCTCACCTTCGTCCGCGGTATGGGTCAGGAGATCAGCCAAGTGACGGTGATCGACCATCACGTCCCGCCGGACGAGATCCCTGAGGGCTGGCAGTTCCAAGGAGAACCGCTGGGCGCCAACACAACCCTCCTCGTCGAGGCGATCTCGACGCGTCTGATTCCGATCTCGCCCGCTGAGGCCACGCTGATGCTCGCCGGTATCTACGAGGATACGGGCAGTTTCACTTACGCCTCAGCGACACCCCGCGACCTGCGCGCCGCGGCGTGGTTGATCGATCAGGGGGCCGATCTCGAGGTCGCCACCGAGTTCCTGGAGCACCCGCTCACAACGGCCCAACAGCGCATCTATGAGGGGCTCAAGGATCATATGGAGACGCTGACGATCGACGGTCATCCGGTGATCCTCAGTTGGGCCGACTCCCCGCCCGATACCGAGGAGGAGATCTCCACGCTGGCCCACAAACTTCGCAATCTGCTCGATCCCAGCGCGCTTTTCATCATGGTACAGATCGGGGACAACGTACAGATGGTCGCACGCAGCGCCACGGATGACATCAACGTCGCGACCGTCGCCGACCGCTTCGGCGGCGGGGGCCACGATAGGGCGTCCGCAGCCTTGGTCCGTGACCGGACCGCCCAGTCGCTCGCCGACGAGCTGCGCGAGCTGCTGCCGGGCTATGTGCAGCCGCGTGTCAAGGTGCGCGACCTGATGTCCTACGGGGTGCGCACAGTCGCCCCGGATGATCCCATCGAGAAGGTCGCTCAGCAGATGCTACAGACAGGTCACGAGGGCTTCCCGGTTGTCGATCCCCAGGAAGGCGTGGTGGGGCTGGTGACGCGCAATGCCGTCGATCGCGGCGTGCAACACCGACTCGAACGCGAGCCGGTCCACCGCATCATGAGGCCCGGTTCGGTCACCGTCTCACCCGGCGACTCGGTCGAGCACGTCAGGGCGCAGATGATCCAGAGCGGCTGGGGCCAGATCCCCGTCGCCGCCAACGGACAGATCATCGGTGTTGTCACCCGCACCGATATGATTCGCCTCCAGCCCTCTGCTCAGACATCGGAGCGGCAGCGAATCGCCCATCTGATGGCGCAGGCCATCCCGGCACCGCTGTTGGCCCTGATCCGGCGCATCGGCGCCGAAGCCGCAGACACCGGCTATGTGATCTACTTCGTGGGCGGTATCGTCCGCGACTTGCTGTTGGGTCAGGCCCTGGTCGATGTCGATCTCGTGGTGGAGGGCGACGCGATCCACCTGGGGCGCGCGATGGCTCGCCACTATGGTGGCGAGATTCGCAGCCACAGCCGCTTCGGAACGGTCAAATGGCTGCTCCCGGAGGACATCTGGCAGCGAATCACGGCGGAGGACGATGACCGTGCGCCGGATGCGGTGAGGGGACACCTGCCCGACTTCATCGACCTTGTCACCGCACGCACCGAATTCTATGAGCACCCCACCGCGCTGCCCCTGGTGGCGCAGAGTTCCATCCAACAGGATCTGCACAGGCGTGACTTCACCATCAACACGTTGGCGATCCGGCTCGATCCGCAGCGATGGGGTGACTTGCTCGACTTCTTCGGTGGTCGTGCCGACCTCGATGCAGGCATCCTCCGCGTGCTGCACAGCCTGAGCTTCGTCGATGACCCGACCCGCATCCTGCGAGCAGCCCGCTTTGAAGCCCGACTGGGCTTCCGCCTCGATCAGCGCAGCGAGTCGCTGATCGGCGACGCGCTACCCCTGTTGGATCGCGTGACCGGTGAGCGGATCCGCCATGAGCTCGACCTGATCTTCGAGGAGGCACAGCCCGAGGCCGCGCTGGACCGGCTGCAGGCCTTCGGCGCTCTGGAGCAACTGAGCCCCGGGTTGGTCGTTGATGCGTGGCTTGCGGAGCGCTTCCGCCGCCTCAGAGAGACACTCGTCGCTGACCGATGGGGGCTCAAGCAGAGCGACGGCGTGCCGCTGCTCTATTGGGCCCTCCTCACCTACCGCCTGGACGACGTGGCCTTCGAGAAGCTCCGCGTGCGGCTCAAGCTGTGGCGACGCCTCGTCGATCTCCACCGGTCACGCAGAGCGGTACAGGCGGCCCTGACCACGCTAGCGTGCATGGAGAAGCCCAGCGAGATCGTCGAGTGCCTCGATGCCTTCGAACTGGAGGCCCTCGCACTGGGGAGGCTGATGACCGACGATCCGGAGGTCGAGACGCGGCTTGTGCGCTATGCAGAACGCTGGCGTCACGTGCAACCGCTACTCAACGGCGATGACCTCAAAGCGATGGGCTTCAAGCCTGGGCCTCTCTTCCGCGAGATCCTCAACACGCTGCGCCACGCACGCCTGGACGGCACAGTTGGGACACACGCCGATGAGCTCGCCCTCGTCGAGGCGCAGTTCAACACCGACGGAGGCGTCCGGTCGATGGCACCGCGAAGCTCAAAGGAGACCCAATCTTGACGGTTTACTATCCTTCCTACCAGGCGCTGCGGCTCGCCGATCAGATCGCCGACGCGATGGCTGAAAAGGTGCCCGGCTACCAGGGGCGCCTGGGCACGCGCTGGTATTGGCGCCTCAAGGGCGGCATTCTCGTCACCTTTGAGCTGCGCTTTCGGATCACCGAGCAGCGTTGGGACGTGTTTCACGCTGAGGCCGTGACATCGCGCATAGGGCTCTTCAGTGCCGCCGACTTCCCCTTCATTATGTACGGCACGCTGCAGGAGTCGCCGCCCTTCATCCACGATCTGGATGGTAGCGCGGAGTGGTCGAACCGCCTCTACTTCCAGATGGGCCACCTGATCGACGATGCCTGTCTCTGGATGGAAGCCCTGTTGGCGACGGCCCTTGACCCACAAGTGAGCCCGCCCTCCTCATTGCCTTCACTGACCACGCTCGAGCGTCGGATGGTCGGCTATGCTATCGAGGAACTGCAGAGCCGCTTCACGCTCAGCACGCTCCACGATGCATTCAGCGACGAGATCTCCTACTCAGCGCTCGCGACGTTGGCACGGACGTGGGAGGCTGCAGGGTTGCTCACCGCGCACCCGCG
>CAZYYC010000029.1:0-10915 GCA_964650935.1 uncultured Anaerolineales bacterium | reverse complement strand
CGTGCAGAAGGCCAACTCCGGGCATCCCGGTATGCCGATGGGGATGGCTGACGTGGCCTATACACTATGGACACGTCACCTCAAACACAATCCTAACAATCCCGAGTGGCCCAATCGCGACCGATTCGTGCTCTCGGCAGGCCACGGATCGATGCTGCTCTACAGCCTGCTCCACCTCACGGGCTACCCTCTCACGATGGAGGACCTGCAGCAGTTCCGGCAGTGGGGCAGCAAGACGGCAGGCCATCCGGAATACGACATCGAGCTCGGTATTGAGACCACCACCGGCCCTCTGGGCCAGGGCTTCGGCAACGGCGTCGGTATGGCCATCGCTGCCCGCTACATGGCAGCCCGCTTCAACCGGCAGGGCTATCCGCTCTTCAACCATTGGATCTATGCCATCGTCTCCGACGGTGACCTGATGGAGGGCGTCTCCCAGGAAGCCGCCTCGCTGGCGGGCCATCTGGGCCTCGACAACCTGATCTACTTCTACGACGACAACGAGATCACGATCGAAGGCGACACCGATCTGGCCTTCACCGAGGACGTCGCCGGTCGGTTCCGTGCCTATGGCTGGCACGTTCAGGAGATCGATGGGCATGACGTGGACGCCATCGAAGCAGCGATCAAGACAGCCAAGTCCGCCACCGGACAACCCCACCTCATCGCCTGCCGCACCCACATCGCCTACGGCAGCCCTGCGATGCAGGGCAGTGCCGAGGCCCACGGCGCCCCCCTGGGCGAAGCCGAGGTGCAGGCGACCAAGGAGGCGTTGGGCTGGCCCTCGATGGAGCCCTTCTGGCTGCCTGACGACGTGATCGCCCACTATCGGCTGGCGCTGCCCCAAGGCGAACGCACCGAGGCACGCTGGCACGATATGTTCAGCAACTATGAGCAGGCCTACCCCGAGGAGGCCAAAGAGCTGCGGCGTGTCCTGGCGGGCGAGCTGCCCGAGAACTGGGCCGGCGCACTACCCACCTTCCGCGCCGACGGTAGCGCCGTCGCTACCCGCTCGGCTTCGGGTAAGGTCCTCGACGCCATCGCGCCGATGATCCCCGAGTTGATCGGCGGGTCAGCCGATCTGGCACCCTCGACGAAGACCTACCTGAGCGGCTTCGGGGAGTTCACGCGCACCACCCACGAGGGCCGCAACTTCCACTTCGGCGTGCGCGAGCATGGAATGGGTGCGATCCTCAACGGTATGGCCCTCTACGGGGGGGTGCGGCCTTTCGGTGCGACCTTCCTGATCTTCTCCGACTACATGCGCCCCTCAGTGCGCCTCGCCGCCCTGATGAGCCTGCCCGTCATCTATGTCTGGACCCACGACTCCGTCTTCGTCGGCGAGGACGGACCGACCCATCAGCCGATCGAGCAGACGATGTCCCTGCGTCTGATCCCCAACCTCGCCGTCGTCCGCCCGGCGGATGGCAACGAAACGGCAGCGGCGTGGAAGGTCGCGCTTGAGCGCAAGGAGGGTCCCACCGCCCTGCTTCTCTCGCGCCACAATCTCCCCAACCTGGAAGAGACCACCGAGAAGGCGATAGAGGGTGTCGCTCGCGGCGCCTACGTGCTGCGTGACTCGCCCCTCGATCACACGGATATCATCCTGATCGCCTCGGGGTCGGAGGTCGCCGACGCCCTGGAGGCACAGAAGATCCTACAGGAACGCCGGATCGGAGCGCGCGTCGTCAGTATGCCCTCGTGGGCCCTCTTCGACGCCCAACCGCTCTTCTACCGCCTCACGGTGCTCCCCGAGCAAGTGATCAAGCGCTTGGCGATCGAAGCAGGCACGCCCATCGGCTGGGAGCGCTACGTGGGCACCTACGGCGCGGTGCTCGGCATCCCGCACTACGGCGCCTCCGCGCCCGCGAAGCGCATCAAACAGGAGTTCGGGCTGACACCCGAACGCATCGCCGACCAGGCCCAATCGCTTATGGCGGAGTAACGCCTTGACGTTGCGACTCAAACAGACGTGGGCAGGCCTGGTGCAACGCGGGTTTGCCCACGCGGCCTTTCTATGGACCGCCGCAGCCTTGATCTACGGCGCGACGACGGCCCGTGACGTCCTTCCCGCCGACAGCGGCGAGTTCCAGCTCATCGCGGCGGGTTGGGGTATCGGGCATCCACCAGGCTACCCGCTCTACACGGTCGCCACCGCGCTCTGGACGCGCCTCTTCGCCCTGGGCCGCCTACCCTTCCGGGCCAACGTCTTCAGCGGCGTGCTCGCCGCAACGACGCTTGTCCTTGTGGCGGGCGCCGTAGCACGTTGGGCGCGGTCGGTCGGTGCAACGCCCCGCCGCGCGCGCCTCGGCGCCGGCCTCGCCGCCCTCGCGCTGGGATCGTCCACGACCTTCTGGGCCCAGGCGACCACAGCCAATATCCGTATGCCAACGATGCTCTTCGTCGCTTGGGGTTATCTGGCCCTGGTCGGGTTGGGAACTCCATCGGCGGATGACGCCCTGCTGTCCCTGGGACTGGCGACGGGCCTAGGCGTCGGTCACCATCCATCGCTGGCCTTCGTCGCCGTCGGCTGGGCGCTCTACGTGATCCTGCGCGAGCCCAAGCTGCTTCTGCAGCCGAGGCGTTGGTGGCGTGCGGCCCTGGTGGCAACCCTGGCCTGGCTGCTGCCACAGCTCTACCTCCCGCTGCGCGGATCCATGCCCAACGTGCCTCTCAATCCAGGGCTTCTGACCACGTGGCAGGGCTTCTGGCAGCACGTCCTGGCCCGGGGATTTGGCGGGGACATGCTGGCCTTCGCCACACGACAGGACCTGGCTCTGCGCCTGCCGCTCCTACCAACGCTCTTCCGTATGCAGTTCCCCACTGTGGTGCTCGGAGCGATGGCGCTGGCTTGGGGACTGCTGCTGTGGCGCGACACGCGTATGGCGGCCTCGCTTGCGCTCTCCTGGGCTCTGCAGACCTTCATCACGATCACCTACCGCGCCCCGCAGACGGTGGAGTATCTTATGCCCGCCTACGTGCCGATGGCGCTGGCGCTCGGCATGGCCTTCGCTCTCCCCAACCGAAGCACCTCCTCATCTTCTGCCGTAGAGACGACCCGGCGGGTCGTCTCTCGGGGGGTCGTCTCTCGGTGGGCCGTCTCCCGATCCAACACCACCACCCTCGCTATAGCGTTGATCCTCATCCTGGCTGTGCGACTGCCGGGGCGTGTGCGCGACTTGGCAGAGCTCGCTGCCGACACATCAATCCGCGACCGGGTCGCACCGCTACTGGCAGTTGCCGGCCCCGAAGCGACGATCCTCGCCGACTGGCATTGGGCGCCGCCGCTCTGGGTCCTGCAAGCAGTCGAGGGCCACGGCACCGGCGCGGCGGTGGACTACGTCTACCCTGAGGCAGGTCGTGACTACGAGGCCGTCTGGCGCGCACGAGCCGAAGCGGCACGTGACGCAGAGCAGACACTTCTCAGCACCCACCGCTACGATTGGCAGGACTGGACCTTCGCCCCCGTCGGAGGCGGCTACCGCCTCTACCCGCGGCCCCTGACGGCCCTGCCCGCCGACCTTGACTTCACCCTACTCGACACGACACTGGGTCCGGTGCGCCTGCTCGGCCTGCGCTGGAGCGGCGAGGCCGAACCCGGTGCCACGCTGGAGCTGCAGCTCGCCTGGCAGCCGGTCGACGATGACACATCCCCACCCTCCTTGACAACAAGGGTATGGACCGCCGACCAGAGTGCGCTACTCTCCGCGGCGGACCGCACGCTGGACCCGAGCGTCATGGCCGGCGAGGTACGCTTCACCACATTCACACACCAATTGCCGATCGACCGCTGTACCGAGAGCCTCGCGGTCACCGTCGGCAGCTACCGCGTCACCGACTCCGGCTTCGAGGATCTCGGCACGCTGGCGCCGGCGCCGCTACATGCGACCTGCAACTACCCCAGACTCCCCGTCGAGCGCCTCTGGCCCGGCGTCGCGCTCGGGGGGCCGTGGCTGCGCGGGGTCGATTACGACACACACGGCGAGGGACAGGCCACGGCCTACCTCCATTGGTGCGGACCCGGGAAGGCTCTGCACATCAGGATTGGGGACGCCGACGCCACCGTCGGCCCGTTGGCCTTGGGTCAGTGTCGGACCGTACAGCTGCCGGTGGCGGACACCTCCGACTGGTCCCTGCAGCGACCGGATGGGCGCAACGTGGTCTTCGTGGGGCCCAACTTGCCCGTCCCCCACCCTGCCGAGCGCTACCTGCCCTTCGGGCGCGAGATGGTGCTCGTGGGCAGCGACCTAACGGCGGGACCGCCCGGAGTCGGGACCCTGTTGACCCTGCATTGGCGCACGCTCATGCCCCAACCCACCGACTATGCTGTGAGTGTACGGGCCGAGGACGAGTCAGGCGCGTGGCTCGGGGTGCACGACATGCAGCCCGGCCTCGGCGCGATCCCAACCCTCAAGTGGGTGTCGCGAGGAGACCTTATCCGCGATCCTCATCCGCTGGGCCAACTCCAACAAGCGCCGTCATGGATCTCGATCGCCGTCTACGAGCGCTTCCGCATCACGCCGCTGCGCTCGCCCTTCGGCGATGTGGCCCGTTATCAATTGCCCTGAACGGGCATCGTGCTACACTGTTTTATAACCTAGGTGCGCCCACAGACCGGCGACACAAGACAGGCAAGATCAGGCAGACAGGAATGACGAAGAGGCCATCATTGCGATTCATCGGCCGTTCTCTGAACCGACAGGTCAACAGGACCATCGCGCGCATCGAGGAAGCTGCTACGCAGCCTGACGCGCGCGCGGCGCTCGTCGCGGCCCTCCACGAGGACCTCACCGCCGCGTTCCCAACCGCGTCGATCGAGATCGTGCTGCACAACCCACGCAGCGAGCGCTACACGGCCGCGGGTCCGGACCCACGAGCAGCCCCCTCCGCCGATCTGGCAGCCCGGATCACGCGTCAGCCGGTAGGCCACCTGATCTGCATCGATGAGGACGATGAGGACGAGTTCGACGAGGAGGATCGCCCGGCCTACGCCGAACTACGCGCCAGAGGCCTCGCCACGGTGCTTGCAATGGGTCACCCCGGGTGGATCGGCCTGAGTGAAGGGCTGGGCCGCGGTGCTCCGAAGCGCAGAGCCCGGGCCTATCTTCAGCGGGTGGGACGGGTTGCCGCCGTTCGTCTGGACCGCCTCCTGCTCGCAGAAGCAGAACAGCGGCGCGAGGAGGAACTACGCGGTCTCTACTGGATCGCCCAAGCGGTCAACTTCACGATGGATGTGGACGACTTGCTGGAGCTCATTCACACGCAGCTGTGCCGCCTGGTGCGCTTGCCCCGCTTCTACATCGCGCTCCTCGACGCCGCACCCCGCTATGGAGAGCACACCACGGTCACCGAGCGCGACTCGCTCTCCTACGCCTTCTACGTCGAAGGGGATCAGCGTCGGCACGGCCATCGGCCCTGGCCGGCCTCACGTGGACTGACGCGCCTACTCCTCGACCACAATATGACCATCCGCACCGACGACTACGTTGCGGAGTGCGGACGACGCGGGGTGGCCCCGGAGGAGCAGCCGCCGGCAGGCGCCTGGATCGGTACCGCCCTGACGGCCCAGGATCGCAGCATCGGCGTGATGGTGGCCTCGGCACCTGTAGCATCGGAGGAGACCGAACCCTTCGCCTTTACCGATACCGAGGAGCACCTCTTCGTCACCGTTGCGGCCTACGTCGCGGCGATCCTCGAGCGCCACAGCCTTTACACTGTGCTTGAATCGCGCGCGCAGCAGCTCGCAACGCTGAACGAGATCGGCAACCTCCTCGCCTCCAGCCTCGATCTTGATGAGGTGCTCGACCTGGTCGTCCGGCACGCCGCCAATCTGCTCAATGCGGAGGCCGGCTCGCTGCTGTTATCCAACGAGGCAACCGGCGACCTCGTCTTCCGCATCTCAAGCGGACCCGCCGGCGACAAGCTGGTCGGGATGCGCATCCCAGCGGGCAAGGGTATCGCAGGTGCCGCCTTCACCCAGAACCGGCCCGTGATCTCCGACGATCCACGCCAGGACGAGCGTTGGTACGCGACCTTCGATTCGCACGCGTCCTTCGTCACGCAGTCTATCGTTGCGGTCCCACTCAACGCACGCGGCAAGACCATCGGCGTGTTGGAGGTGGTGAATCGTAAAGGACTGGGGTCCTTTACCTCAGAGGATTGCGAGCTGCTGCTCTCCTTCGCCGCGCAGGCAGCCATCGCTATCGAGAACGCGCAGCTTTTCACCAGCACCGATCGTGCGCTCCAAGCCCGCCTGCTTGAACTGACGACGATGCAGTACATCGACCGCCAACTCAACGCCACCCTCGACGTTCACGCCGTGATGGGACAGACGCTGGAGTGGTCGCTGCACATAACCGGCGCGACCACCGGCGCCGTCGCTGCCGTGCATGAGGACGATCAAGGGCACCACGGACTGCGCTTCCTCGCCCAACGGGGCTACGATGAGGCACGGATGGCCCCCTACCTCGAAGAGGAGCTCTGGCCCACCGATCGCGGCCTCGTGGGTCACACCGTCCGGCTCGGCAGGACGACGTTGGTCACCGACGTCGCAGCCGAACCGCACTATGTGGAGATGCAGCCCGGGATGCAGGCCCAACTCACCGTGCCGATCCGACGCGAGGATCGCGCCATCGGCGTGATCGCCCTCGAATCCGACGACGTCGCCAGCTTCAGTAAGGAGCACGTCAGCTTTGTCGAACGACTGGCCGACCATGCGGCGATCGCCATCGACAACGCGCGGCTCTTCGAGCAGGTTCAGGAAGCCGATACCGCCAAGACCGAGTTCATCTCCTTCGTCTCGCACGAGCTCAAACAGCCGATGACGGCGATCAAGGGCTACGCTGACCTGCTGATCAAGGGGGTCGGCGGTGAGCTCAATGCCCAGCAGGCCCAGTTCATCAACGTCGTACGCAACAACGTCGACCGGATGGACCGGCTGGTCCAGGATCTGCTCGACATCTCGCGGATCGAGGCGGGACGGCTGAAGCTCGACATCGGCGAGATCGTGCCCAAGGTCATCACCGAGGAGGCGCTTCAGGTCTACGAGCAGGAAATCGCGGCCAAGGAGCAGACGCTCAAAGTCGATATCGCCGAGACTCTGCCCGAGATCACGGGCGACCGCGGTCGCCTGATTCAGGTTCTGACCAACCTGATCAGCAACGCCCACAAGTATACGCCCGAGGGCGGACACATCATCGTGCGCGCCGAACCGATGTCCGCGGGGCGATCCGGCGTCCGTTGGTCCGTGATCGACGACGGGATCGGTATGACGCCCGAGGAGATCAACCAACTCTTCACCAAGTACTTCCGCTCCCGCAGCAACGTCGTGCGTAGCGTGCAGGGCACCGGCCTCGGCCTCGCCATCACGCGCAGCCTCATCGAGATGCACGGCGGCACGATCGAGGTGGAAAGCCGCCTCGACCAGGGCAGCACCTTCAGCTTCACCATCCCCGCCGATGTCACGTAGATCGACTCACACAGCGCGCCGTTCCGCGTGATCCCTTGTGGGTTTGGCTGTCAGCCTGACCACCCTGGGCGAACTACCGCTTCGCCCTACGCAGCACGTCCGTAGGTTGCGCCGTCAGCTCGACCCGTCGCCCCACTCAAGACCACGCAATCGCCGTCCCAGACCCCGTTTCCCACACTCGCACCTCGATGCTATAATCCTCCATAGGACGGCACGTCGAAGGAGGCAAGGGTATGCCCAAGTCACACATCCTGATCATCGAGGACGATGACGACGCCCGCATGATGTACGCCATCATGCTGCGCAGTTGGGGTTACGAGGTATCGGAAGCCACCACGGGACGCGAGGGGATCAAGGCAGCCCTTCGGCAGGTCCCCGACCTCATCATCCTGGACATCATGATGCCCGATATGGATGGCTATGAGGTCTGCAAGCAGATGCGGGCTGACCCCGGGTTCCGGAAGGTGCCTATCCTCTTCCTCACGGCCCTCGACACGATCGACGACCGCATCAAGGGCTATACAACGGGCGCGGATGATTTCATCACCAAAGGCCAGATCGACTACCGCGAACTGGGCGTGCGCATTCAGGCAGCGCTTATGCGGGCCGAGCGGCTCTCGGAGCCCGGACGCCCCGGTAGATCCGGCCTCGTGGTGGGGCTCCTCTCGCTGCGCGGCGGCGTGGGCGTGAGCACGGTCGCCATGAACCTCGCGCGCTATGCTTCGACCGTCAGCGACCGGCGCGTGATCCTGATCGACCTGGCCCTCCCCGTGGGCAGCCTGAGCCTCTGGAGCGGCATATCGGGACCTCGCCACATCGTCGCCCTCCTCTCACGCGCGCCTTCCGAGATCAACCTGGAGCTGATTCACAAGTACGCCATTCGAAACGTATACGGCGCCTACTTCATCGCTGGACCCACGACCCTGACGGACCTGAGCGGCGTGCGCTTCCAGGCACTGGAGGAGGTGTTACGCGTCCTGCGTAATGAAGGCTATACCGTGATCCTCGACCTCGGTCGCGGCACGCTACCCATCATGTGGCGTACGTTGTCCACGTGCGACTGGACCGCCGTGATCACCTCGGCGAACCCCACATCCCGCGCGCTGGCGAAGGTCGCGATCCAGACACTGCCGGAGCATGACGTCGACCCACGCACACTGCTGCTGCTCTTCAACGACGTCACCGACGCGAAGCCCGCCGATGTCTCGTTGGGCCTGCCGCGCGTGCCCGATGTCTTCATTCCCTATTCTGAGAGCTTCGACGAGCTCGCCGATCCCGCGCCGTTCGGGCATCTTTGGTCAATCCTCGCCTCGCGAGAGCAGGCCGAGGTATGAGCTGCTGCTAACCACGTTTCACTTATCAATATGGAGGTGAATGATGGAGTTTGACGCGAATGTTCGTTATCTTGAGACACATGAGTGGGCCCGCAAGGACGGCGACGAGATCGTTGTGGGCATCTCCGACTACGCACAGAGTACCCTGAGCGACATCGTCTACGTAGAGCTGCCCGAGGTGGGCGATACCGTCGCGAAGGGCGATCACCTGGGCGTCGTCGAGTCGGTGAAGGCCGCGGGCGACATCTACGCACCGATGAGCGGTGAGGTGATCGCCGTCAACGAGGCGCTCGAGGACGCGCCCGAGCTGGTGAACCAAGATGCCTTCGGCGAGGGCTGGCTCGTGCGCATCGCACCGTCCGAGGCGAGCGAGTGGGACACCCTCCTCGACGTCGCCGCCTACGAGAAAGTCGTCGAGGAAGAACAAGGCGAATAGCACCTTAAGGAGATCGGCTATGGTCTACATACCGCATACGGCGGACGAGCGCCGTCACATGCTCGACACCATCGGGGTAGCCTCGCTGGCGGAACTCTTCAGCGACGTCCCGGCGGCCCATCGCTTCCCCAACCTTGACCTCCCCACACCGCTGACGGAGATGGAGATCCTCCGCGAGCTCCAAACCCTCGCCGCCCGCAACACCAATGCCAACGCCACCCCCACCTTCCTCGGCGCCGGGGCCTATCGTCACTGGGTGCCCAGCGTCGTCGACTACGTCATCAGTCGTGGCGAGTTCGCCACGGCCTACACCCCCTACCAGGCCGAGGTCAGCCAGGGCACGCTCCAGGCGATCTTTGAGTACCAGTCGCTGATCTGTGATTTGACCGGTATGGAAGTCGCCAATGCCAGTCACTACGATGGCGCCACGGCGACCGCCGAGGCCGTCATCCAAGCACTCAATGTCTTCCGCAACCGCCGCACGAAGGTCCTCATCGCTCCTACCGTCCACCCCCATTACCGCGCGGTCGTGCGCACCTACACCCAGGGGATGGACATCGAGATCGCCGGCGATGCAGACCCTACCACCAGCGTGACCGACCTGGTCGCCCAGGTGGACGACAACACGGCCTGCGTCATCGTCCAGAGCCCCAACTTCCTCGGGCAGGTCGAGACGCTCGCCGGGCTTGCGGACGCGATTCACGAGAAGGAGGCCAAGACCCTCCTCGTCGTGGCGACCAACCCGATCAGTCTGGGGCTGCTCAAGCCCCCCGGCGCCTACGACGCCGACATCGTCCTTGGCGAGGGCCAACCACTGGGTCTGGGCCTCAACTTCGGCGGACCCTACCTCGGCTTCTACGCCACGAAACAGGCCTATGTGCGCCAGATGGCCGGGCGACTCGTAGGCAAAACGGTCGATGCTGACGGAGCCACCGGCTACGTGATGACCCTCACCACGCGCGAGCAGCACATCCGTCGCGACAAGGCCACTTCCAACATCTGCTCCAACCAGGGCCTGATGGCGCTTGCAGCCACGGTCTACCTCTCGACCCTCGGCAAGCAGGGCCTCCGCCGGGTCGCCGAGCTCAATTACCACAAGGCCCACTACGCGGCGGCGCAGATCGAAGCCCTCGACGGCTACACCGTCAACACCGCCAAGCCCTTCTTCAACGAGTTCGTCGTCACCTGCCCCGCCCCGGTTGCGGACATCAACTCGCGGCTGCTCAACGACCACGGGATCTTAGGCGGCTATGACCTGGGTCGCGACTATGGCGGCTGGGATCACCAGATGCTCGTCGCCGTCACCGAAATGGCCGCGCGCGCGGAAATCGACGCCTTCGTCGCCGCGCTTGCCGACGCTGCCGAAGGAGGTGCGCGATGACCGAGCCCCTGATCTACGACCTATCCGCACCCGGACGCCACGGCACGCTGACGCCCGCACTCGATGTCCCATCTGCCGACCTCCCCGAGGAGCTGCTGCGCGACGACCTGCCGCTCCCCGAGGTCAGCGAGATCGACGTCGTGCGCCACTTCCTCCGCCTCTCCCAGCTCAACTACGCCATCGACAAAGGCATCTACCCCTTGGGTTCCTGCACGATGAAGTACAATCCCAAGGTCAACGAGGTCGCGGCGCGCATGCCCGGCTTCGCCGGCGCCCATCCCCACCAGCCCGAGGCA
>CAZYYC010000028.1:0-27480 GCA_964650935.1 uncultured Anaerolineales bacterium | reverse complement strand
ATGTAAGGCGCTTCAGCGCCTTCTCCGATGTCGAGGAGCGCTATCGACAGCGTTATGCCGATCTGGCGGTCAATCCTGAGGTGCGTGAGACCTTCCGCGTCCGCTCGCGCACGATTACGGCACTTCGTGGCTGGCTCGATCGTCACGACTACCTTGAGGTGGAGACGCCCATCCTCCAGCCGATCTATGGCGGCGCAGCGGCGCGCCCCTTCACGACCTACCACAATCAACTCAAGCAGAATCTCTACCTACGCATCTCGTTTGAGCTCTACCTCAAGCGCTTACTGGTCGGGATGTACGAGCGTGTCTACGAGATCGGGCGCGACTTCCGCAACGAGGGGGTCTCCTACAAACACAATCCGGAGTTCACACAGCTTGAGCTCTATTGTGCATACACCGATCTGTACGGCATCATGGACACAGTCGAGCAGATGCTCTCCGACACGGCCCAGCAGGTCTTGGGGACTACACGCCTGACCTATGCAGGCCATGAGATCGACCTAACGCCGCCGTGGCGACGCGTGACACTACGTGACGCGATCCGCGAGAAAACGGGCATCGATTACGTCGCCTTCCCTGACGCGGATACGCTGCGCGCGGAGATGCGCGAGCGGGGGTATGATGCCTCCGGCAGCGCAAGCTGGGGGCATCTGGTGGACACGCTGCTCGGCGTGGTGGAGCCGGATCTGATCGCACCCACCTTTGTCCACGACTATCCCGTGGAGATCTCGCCCCTCGCCAAGCAGAAGGCCGATGATCCCACTCATGTGGAACGCTTTGAGCTTTTCGTCGGGGGACTGGAGATGGGCAATGCGTTCACCGAGCTCAACGATCCGTTTGAGCAGGAACAGCGCTTCCTTCAGCAAAGGCGGGCCTCTGAAGCCGGTGATGAGGAGGCCCAACCGATGGATGAGGACTACTTGCGGGCCATGATGTACGGGATGCCGCCCAACGGGGGATTCGGCCTGGGCATCGACCGTCTGGCGATGCTCTTCACGGATCACCACTCGATCCGCGACGTCCTGCTCTATCCACACCTACGTCCACGCGAGTAGCCGAGCCGGTACCACAGCAGAGAGAGCACGCAGCGTGCTCTCTCTGCTGTATCTCCCCGCTCGCTACAGCTCGCCACGCACCTCAGCATCGAGACGCTCGAAAAAGCCTACCATGTAGCGGTGCCGCTCCTCTGCGATCCGCCGTCCCTCGTGTGTATAGAGCTGCCCATGGATCCGCGATAGCTTGACGACAAATTCGTGGACAGGCGTATGCTCCTCGACATTGTCACCATCTGCTTTCCACCGCGCCAGATCGACCGTCTCCACAGGCGCCCAGAGCCGCTGGTTATGGGCACCACCATAGGCATAGGCACGCGCGACCCCCAACGCCCCAATGGCATCGAGCTTATCGGCATCGAAGAGCACCTTGGCCTCCAGCGTCGTCGGCACCGGCGCAGCCCTGAAACGATGCGCCCGAATCGCGTGACAAATGGCCGTAACCTCTGAGTCGGGGACGCCACGTTCCCTCAGGTAACGATCCGCACGCACTGCAGCCACGCCGGCGTGGTCGTGGCCCTCAGCTTGGGCCTCTGCGCGACCCCAATCGTGGAGCAGAGCAGCAGCGCGGACGATGCTCAGATCGGCACCCTCCGATACGGCAATACGCTCGGCGACTGCGAGCACGCGTAGGATGTGGTCAAAATCGTGCACACTATCGGCCTCTCCATACAGCGAACGCACATCCTCCACCGTAATGACCATGGGTATCTCCTATCGGGGTGCGGCGTCGCGTGACAGGCGACGCATGCTAGACAAGCGGATGGTTGGGCACGCCGGCCCGACACGCCATCAGGGCAGGTAGATCAGGGGATTGTTCGGATAGCCGTTGTAGCGAATCTCGAAATGCAGATGCGGGCCCGTGGAGTTACCTGTGCTCCCCATCGCAGCGATCACCTGGTCCTTGTTAACGACCTCGCCCTCGCGCACGTAGATGTCGCTCAGGTGAGCATAGAAGGTCTGGTAGCCGTTCTGATGGTCTAGGACGATCAAGTAACCATAACCGATATCGGTCCACCCTACAAAGCTGACGAATCCGCCATCCGAGGCACGGATCGCGGTACCCACCGAGGCGCCGACATCGACGGCGCGGTGTCCATACCAGTATCCCTGCGTCAGCGTCCCCCAGGCGGGCCACGAGAAGAGCCCCGAGGCGTCAGCGCTCACGGATACCGGGCCGGCATATGCCGTCACTTCACGAGTCACATAGGGTCGCGTCCCACCGGGCACGATGATCTGCGTGCCCTCCACGAGCGACCCATCCTCCGGCACCTCATTAAAGATACAGTCCCGGATCACGTCGAGCTCAACCGAATAGGCCTCGGCGAGGCTCTCCAGCGTATCGCTGACGCCTACGGTATGGTAGACACCATCGATGGGCAGCACCGTCAGCACCTGCCCGACCGCAAGCAAGTCAGGCATCTTCTCCATCTCGGGGTTCGACCAGAGCAGCGTCGTCGGCTGCAATCCGAACTTCGCCGCGATCTTCTCAGCCGTGTCTCCGACTTCCACCGTGTAGGTGATCACGCTCAGTCGAGGACGATCGGGAATCGCCGTGTGGACCTGGGCCTGACGCACAATACGCACCTGCGAGGCAGTACGATAGTAGGGGCGTTCCACCAGCTCGGCGGCTGATGCCGCGGCGTCCACGCCTTGCACGAATCCGTTAAGGATGGCCTCATCAGCCACGGCAAGAAGCGCCGTGAGGGAATCCAATCCGCACCCCCCGAGCAAGACCAGGACGACCAGGGTGAGCAACAACCCGGTATGTGCCGTCAGCCGACCGATGGCGGGACGCTGTCCGACATAGTCGTCGTTCCAGCGCCATACAAGGGCAGCGACACACGCCATGGCACGCAACACCAAGGGGCTGTGCCACTCACAGGAGCATGCAGGGGAGTCGGCAGAAGCGTCGCTGGATGGCGTCATCTAGGGCTCGAAACGCTGTGGATTCTGGGGCACACCATTGTACCGAATCTCATAGTGCAGGTGCGGCCCCGTCGACCAACCCGTTGAACCACAATATCCGATGACCTGTCCCTGATATACGGAGTCGCCACAACCGACAGCATAGGCACTAAAGTGAGCGTAGTAGGTCTCATAGCCATTCCCGTGGCTCACACGCACGAGATTGCCGTAACCACCATTCCAGCCGGCCCACACTACAACACCTGCATCAGCAGCATAAATCGGGTCGCCCAGACGGCACCGATAATCCAGACCGATATGACCGGGGTTCCGCGCATCGCGGAAGACCCAGCCCGATACGGCGTAAGAGCCGGTCGGTAGGATGAACCAACCGTTGCCGCCGTATCCGGAGACAGCGGTGTTGCCGCAATAGCCCCAACTCGCCGATGCCACGCCGACGGCGGGTACGGACGGATCCTGCGGCGGTGGCTGCAAGTCAAAGTCCTCACCGATCCCGGCAGGAATCATGAGCTGCATACCTTCAACTAGGGCAGCGCCGGGCTCAATGGGGTTCCAGACGTTGTAGAGAGCGCTTGCCGATACTTCGTAGCGCTCGGCAATGGAGTCAATAGTATCGTCTTCCATCACCGTGTGGTAGGCGCCGTCAACCGGTGGGATCTGCAGCGTCAGACCCGGCTGAATTAGCCAGGGAGCCCCCTGTAGCGTCTCCATGTTGGACCACACGATGGTCGTATAGGAAAGCTTGAACTTCTCGGCAATAAAGAAGATGTTGTCATCAAGCTCCACCGTGTAGGTGATCACCTCAAGGCGGACCCGTTCGGGAATGGTCGTCAGGGGATTGGCTTGGCGCACCACGGCCCTGGACCGCTGCAACTCATAGGGCATGGCCCCGCCCTCCTCGAACACCGTCGGTGTTGCGACGGGCTCGGCGGCTGCAGGGACCGACACCGCAGGTGAGGAACCAACGACGTCCCCGGCCCCCAGCGCCACACGACCGACCAGACCGATCAGAAGGGCGAGAGCTATGATGGCGAGGTGGGCACTGCTGCGCCCTATGAACGAGACCACCGACCGGCGGTCGTGTCCCCAACGCCAGAGCGTCGCGTTGGCCTGAGCCATGATATGCTCAAAGATATGGCGATGCCCCCGACCGGGGACTGGCCCTCGCCCGGCGGCATCGATGTTCGGCTCCAAATGGGGTGGACTAGCGTCCACGCTCTTAGGCTCGTCTGTCATAGTACAATGGGCAGATCTGCATTTCCGGTGTCTCAGGTCAGCTTTGGCAACCCTAAGCTCAGCCCAACACAAATCCGCTATCAACTCCCATTATAGCATACCGCAGCCGCGAGGCAACAACTCGGCGATCGTGGTGGTTTGACATCACTCACATCCGTGCGATAATCCGCGCACGATTACGATTAAGCATACCGTCATTGTCGCACAGGAGAAAGGAAAGAGATGGGGAACTTACAGCAGGTTGACGAGAACAGCTTTGACTCAGTTGTCAGCAGCAGCTCAGTTCCTGTGCTGGTGGACTTCTTCGCGGAGTGGTGCCCCCCGTGTCGCCGACTCGGCCCAACGCTTGAGACACTGGCGGAGGAGATGGCGGATCGTCTCACCATCGTCAAGGTTAATGTGGATGAATCAAGCCTCGCTTCGAAGTTCGGTGTGATGAATATCCCCACGATGATCATCTTCAAGGACGGGGAAGAGGTCAAGCGCCTGGTCGGCAATCAGTCCAAGAGCGCGCTGGAGAGAGAACTCGAGCCTTACCTTTCCTAGCCGAACAGGCTAAGAAGCGTCGGTATCGAACCATAGTCGCCGGACCCTGTCCGGCGACATCGCATTCAGCGAGATACCCTCATCATGGGCGGCAGCCTCCAACATCGCGAAGCGCTGTGCAAACTGCTCATTCGCCTCGCGAAGGGCACTCTCCGGATCGATATCGCGGCGATGACCCCAATCCGCAATCATTTGCAGCACCTCACCAAGCCGTCTCCTGCGCCTATCCGCATCGACCTCGTCCCCTACCGCCATCCCCAAGGCACCCAGCAGCCGGCTTAACGCCTCGAACGCCGAACGCCCCAGCGAGGCTTCGAGGCCCAACGGTAGCATGCCACCATCCGTCCGAATCCGGTCAAAGCCGATACGCCCGGCACGGTCGGTATAGGCGGCGGCTTGAGCTAAGGCAGGGAGGGCGGACGGGATACCATCCAGCAGAGAACGTTCAGGCGTACCCTTGTCTGCACGCTCACGCTGCTTGATCGCCTCCCAATTCGTGATGACCTCTGAGACGCCCTCGACCTCGACGCGACCATCTGCGTCACCCTCTGACGCTATCCCCCAGACGTGGGGATGGCGCCGCTTCAGCTTAGTATCGATCTCGGCAATCACGTCCGTCATGTGGAAATCGCCGTCCTCAATCGCGATCTGGGCGTGAAGAATCACCTGCAGCAACAGGTCACCGAGCTCCTCCCTGAGGGCCTCGACATCGTCCGCATCAATGGCCTCCAGCACTTCGTACGTCTCTTCCAGCAGGTTGGTCCGCAGGCTCTGATGCGTCTGCTCGCGATCCCACGGGCAGCCCTCCGGCGATCTGAGGCGCGCGATAGTCTCCTGAAAGCCCTCAAAGCTGGAGATGCCGGGTCGGGGCGCCACGTAGAGAGAGGTCAATGGTGTCGCCTCGTGACGATCGATCTCGTAGAGCGCCAGCTCCCTCACCTGCGCGCGCGATGTGCCCACGCCATCCAGCAAGACGACGGGATGCCTGTCGGCATACTGGTTCATAAGGACGAGCTTGAGTTCGGAGGCCACCGCTCGACTGTAGACCTGAGCGATCAGCACGGGCACGTCGGGGTTAAGCGGCGGATGGTAGAGGGAGATCAGATCCAGCGCATCGCAGACCTGCAGGCCATCCAGCCCATCAAGCCGTAGGGCCGTCAAGGCCGGCTCGATGAAGCTCAGCCCGCTCACGATGCGCACCGGCAACGCCTGTACATCGGCGGCCGCAAGGATCTGCGTGACGGTGGCCTCGCCGACGAGCGGGTGACCGGGAACAGCATAGACAACGCCCTGGGGACGTTGCCCCAGGGCGATCACCTGCGCCGTAATCTCGGCATAGACCTCACCAAAGCCATCAGCACGCTCATAGACGCTGTCAAAAGCGTGGTAGGCAAGATGCTGAGGAAGGTCCGCCACAACGGGGTGATGCAACGTGCGCAACCAGATCTCCTCAGCGTCCGTGAGGATCTGCCACGCCTCGCACGTTAGATCACCGATCCCCCCCGGACCAAGTCCAACGATGGTAATCGATGGCTGTGACGATTGACGTGGGCCCCGCGCCGGGGGCCCACCCCTCTGTGCGTCGACAGGCTGTTGAGGCATCGCCAATCGTCAATCGTGAAACACTAGCGCTTCGTGTACTGCGTAGCCTTGCGGGCTCGCTTGAGACCTGGCTTCTTGCGCTCCTTCATACGGGCATCGCGCGTCAGCATACCGCCCTTACGCAGCACGGGACGGAAATCGGGGTTCACCTCCAGCAGCGCGCGGGAGATACCCATCTTGATCGCATCTGACTGTCCCGTGATGCCCCCGCCCTGCACCAGCACCGTCACATCGAACCGGCCCTCAGTCTGCGTGGCCTGGAGAGGCTCCATAATGCTCAGCCAATCCGCCTCGCGACCGAAGTACTCCTGGTACGACTTGCCATTGACCACGACCTGTCCGGTCCCGTCAGGATGCAGACGAACACGCGCCGTTGATGTCTTGCGACGTCCCAATCCTTCGTAATACATTCACATCTCCTTCAAGCGTGCTTTAGTAACGGCTGCTCAGCTCGAGCGGCTGCGGCTGCTGTGCATCATGGGGGTGCTCAGGTCCACGGTAGACCCGAAGCTTCCGCAATTGGCGTCGTCCCAGAGGACCGCGCGGCAGCATACCCTTCACAGCGTGCAGAATCACACGATCCGGATGTAGCTCAAGTTGCCGGCGCAGCGTGATATCCCGAATCCCACCGGGATAGCCTGTGTGCCAGTAGTACTTCTTCTGATCCAACTTGCGCCCCGTGACCGCGACTTTCTCGGCATTGACGACGACCACAAAGTCCCCAACATCCTCGTGTGGCGTATACTGAGGCTTGTTCTTGCCTCTCAACACGCTCGCGATCTGGGTCGCCAATCGGCCCAAGGTCTGGTCTGTCGCGTCCACGACGTACCACTTTCGCTCGACCTCTCCCGGCTTGGCGACGTAAGTCTTGTGCATTCCTATATTCTTCACCTTTTCACAACTCCCGTCTTCGAATCAGCGAGTCTAGCAGCTAATGGCTGAACACTCTGTCATCATAACTCACGGACTTCAGACAGAGGCCCTCGGCAGCAGCAGCAGGCCCGGCCCCTTCTCGATTTCGCGTCTCAAGGATCTCAACCAACGCCTCTACGGTCAACGCCCCCCGTCCGACACGAAGCATCGTGCCCACAACCATCCGCACCATCCGGTACAAAAAGGCATTGGCCTCAATGTCGAACCGTAACCACGGCCCCTGGTGCGACCACGCCGCTCGAACGACGTGCCGATGTGAATTGTGTCCCTGAGGGGGCGACCCGAAAGCCAGAAAGTCCTGATATCCCACCAGGTGCTCAGCCGCGCGGGCCATCGCCTCAACATCCAAAGGCCGATCGATATGCAGACTGTAACGTGCATGGTGCGGGTGTCGCACAGGCGCACAGTAGAGTGTGTATTGATAAGTACGTGTTAACGCATCATAGCGGGGATGGAACCTCGGCGCAACCTCCCGCAGATCAAATACCGCGATCTGCGAGGGGAGCAGCGCGTTCATCCCTCGCTGCAGCTCCCCGATCGGGTGCCGCCACCCCGTATCAAAAGCGATAACCTGTCCCTCTGCGTGTACTCCTGCATCTGTACGCCCAGCAGCCACGAGCCGGGTTTGAGCGCCGGTTAGGCGAGCGAGGACCTCCTCGATCGCGGCCTGGATGGTGGGAGCATTGTCCTGAATCTGAAACCCCCCATACGCCGTTCCATCGTAGCCGACAATCGCCTTGATCCGCACCCGACATCAGACCGTTAAGCCTGGGTGTCCGTCGATCGACAATCGTCGACCTCAGGCCTCTTCAACCAACTCCAAGAGCACCATATCGGCGGCATCGCCCTTACGCTGCCCCAGTTTGAGCATTCGAGTGTAGCCGCCGGGCCGATCCAGATACCGGGGCGCGACCTCGTCGAACAGCTTCCGAACCACCAGCGGATCGTTCAGTTGAGCGGCAGCGCGGCGCCGTGCATGGACGCCCTTGGCCGGCTCTTCGTCCGCCGCCACAAGCCCGCGTTTCGCAATCGTGATCAGCTTTTCTGCCTGACCTCGAATGGACTCAGCCTTCGCACGCGTCGTACGAATACGTTCGTGCCGGATGAGCTCCGTCACCAGATTCCGCCTTAGAGCACGACGGTGCCCTGTTGAGCGGCCTAACTTCTTACCCGCGACACGATGTCGCATGCCTCGACCTCCTGATCATGACCACAAAATCGGCGAATGGAAGAATCTCCGCCCGCGCTGACGTCCCTAGTCCTCAGACACCTCGTCAGTCCAGAAACCCTTGTCCTCAAGTTGCTCGATCAATTCCGTGAGCGACTTATCGCCAAAGTTCCGGATGGACAGCAGGGCATCGGTGCCCCGGGCCAACATCTCAAGGACCTCACCCACATTGGCGATGCCGGTACGCTTCAGCGCGTTATAGACCCGCACCCCCAACCCGAGATCCTCGATCGGCGTCGCATACGCCTGATGCGGAATCTCCTCCTCAGCCTCAGCCTCCTCGGCCTCCACATCCTCCTCAAGCTCCGCACCGGCGACCAAGCGCAGGTGCGTCACCAGGATTCGGGCCGACTCCTTCAGCGCATCCAAGGGCGCCATGCGCCCGTCACTCCAGATTTCCATCGTCAGGCGATCGTAGTTAGTCAACTGACCAACTCGCGCCTGGTCCACGCGGAAATTCGCCCTACGCACAGGGCTGAAGATCGCATCCACGGGGAGGACGCCGATAGGCATGCGCCCTCGCTCCTCCGCCGGCACGTATCCTCGCCCCCGCTCGACAGTAAACTCAAAATCCAGATGCACATCCTCAGCATCCACCGTGAAGAGGTAGATGTCCGGATTCAGGATCACGATCTCCGGGGGAGCGATGATATCCCCCGCGGTAACCACACCCTCTCCCTCGACGCGCAACGTCATGTACTGAGGACCTTCGCCCTCCATCGACAGACGAACTTGCTTGAGTCGGAGAATGAGCTGAAGCACGTCCTCCCTCACGCCGGGGATGGTCGTAAACTCATGCGGTATATCGGTGATCCGCACGGCTGTGATGGCCGCCCCCTCAAGGGACGAAAGCAGAACCCGGCGCAGGGAATTGCCCAGCGTCACACCATAGCCACTCTCCAGCGGACCGATGATATATCGGCCATACTGTTCGGCGTTAACATCTACTTCCACCTTTGGCAGAACCGGCGCAGCTAACACATTGCCTCCCTCATCGAATCAGCGAATCAGCAAATCCAGCATCCAGCATCCTGTCTGCTGACGCTAGCGCGAGTAGAACTCAACAATCATCTGCTCGTCGATGGGCGTGTCGATGTCTTGGCGGGTGGGTATCGCCAATACCCGACCCAAGAGCTCATCCTCATTCAAGCTCAACCACGCAGGAACCTCTCGCTGTCCTAACAGGTCGCGCCGCTGCCTAAAGTAAGCCAATCTCCGGCTTTCCGGCCTGACCGCCAACACGTCCTCCGCCTTGACCAGATAAGACGGAATGTCGGTCTTGCGACCGTTGACGGTGATATGCCCATGCTGTACCAACTGCCGCGCCTGAGCGCGGGAATCAGCCAGACCCAGTCGGTAGACCACGTTGTCGAGACGCTGCTCCAACACCACCACCAGATTCTCACCGGTCAGGCCCTCGCGCGCCTGGGCGATCTCCAGATAGCGTCGGAACTGCCGCTCCAGTACGCCGTAAACACGGCGAGCCTGCTGCTTGGCACGCAGCTGCAGCGTATAGTCAGAGGACCGACGCCGCCGAAAACTCGCTTGCTTGCCATGCTGACCAGGCGGATAAGAACGTCGTTCAAACGGACATTTATCCGTGTAGCACTTCTCGCCCTTCAGATACAGCTTTGCTTCCTCACGTCGGCAAAGCTTACATACGGGCCCCGTATATCTTGCCATACTTTCTCCTCTACTTCCCCACTCTAGATGCGTCGCCGCTTCGGCGGACGGCACCCGTTGTGCGGGATCGGGGTCGCATCCACGATGGACCGCACGCGCAGTCCAACAGCCGCGATTGCGCGCAAAGAAGCCTCACGCCCCGGACCGGCGCCCCGCACAAAAACGTCAACCTCACGCATCCCGTCGTTGTTCATCGAATCCTGGGCCGCTCGTTCCGCAGCGATACGCGCCGCGAAGGGCGTGCTCTTGCGCGTGCCCTTGAACCCGACGGCACCCGGTGTCAACCAGCGTAACACGTTACCTTCAGGATCGGTTACGGTGATGATCGTGTTGTTGAACGACGTATTGATGTGAATGCACCCACGAGGCACATTGCGCCGAACGCGCCGCGCGCGACTTGCTCGCCCGCCTCGCTGTGACTGTCGACTTTCACGTTTAGCCATGGAACCTCCTCAGACCCCCATTGATCCCTTCGTGTTCGACCCTTCCCCCCCCCTCAACCGAGGGCCGGAAAGGAGACGGAAATCATCCCGATCTTACTTCTTCTTGGAGCCGCGCCGCCGACCACGCCCGGGAACCGTCCGCTTGGGACCGCGCTTCGTGCGTGCGTTGGTGCGCGTACGCTGACCACGAACCGGCAGGTTACGGCGGTGCCGCAACCCACGATACGAGCCAATCTCGATGAGGCGTTTAATGTTCATCTGAACGTCGCGGCGCAGATCACCCTCAACCATGAGCTCGCGATCGATGATGTCACGGATCGAACTGACCTCAGCTTCGGTCAGATCTGTGTCACGCTTGCTCGGGTCAACGCCCGCCCGCTCCAGAACATCGTTGCTGGTCTTGCGACCAATGCCATAGATATAGGTTAGCCCGACCTCAATGCGTTTGTTCCGCGGCAGGTCCACCCCTGCTATACGAACCATTCTCTCAACCTCCTTGTGAGTCTCGTGTCAGATCCCTGACACAGGACCTTCCTACCCCTGGCGCTGCTTGTGCTTGGGGTTATCGCAGATCACCCGCACAACCCCACGTCGCCGGACGATCTTGCACTTCGGACAACGCTTCTTTACCGATGGTGATACCTTCATCGCCATAACTCCTTCATCTCTTACTCGTCAGTTCCTTGACGTCTCGGTCCACCGATGCCGTCCATCAGCTGACGCACACCACCCCGCCGTCCTGCACGAGACGCAGTCTTACATTATACCACATTCTCTCCGACCGAGACGGCGTGCGTAGGACTTACCGGAGGAAGCCCTCGTAGTTGCGCATCAGGAGCTGAGACTCCAGCTGGCGCACGGTATCCATCACCGTGCCCACGACGATCAGCAGACCCGAGCTCTGAATGAGCATCTGATTCGACGTCATAAACAGCCCGATGATATAGGGCAATACCGCGACGAGGCCCAAGAAGAGCGCCCCTGCCAACGTAATGCGCTTGTAGATGCCCATGATAAACTCTTCCGTCCGACGTCCCGGACGGACACCCGGAATGAATCCACCCTGCTTCTGTAGCATCTCCGGCAGGTTCTGCTGCTCGACCATGACGAAGGTGTAGAAGTAGGTGAACCCCACCACGGCCAAGAAGTAGACCGGAGCATATCCGGCATTCCTACCACTGAAGAACTCTATCGCGCCGTTGGCCAGGTTGCGCACCGTTGGGTTGGTGCTCGCCAGGAAGAACTGGGCGACCACGGCAGGGAAGGCCAGGATCGACTGCGCGAAGATGAGGGGAATCATACCCGCCGTGTTGATCTTCAGCGGAATATATGTACTTCCCCCACCATAGACCTTCATACCGCGAACACGCTTGCCGTACTGGACGCGTATTCTCCGCTCACCATCCTGGACAAAGACAATGAACAGAATGGTCAGGATCGTGATCACTAGAAAGATCAGGACACCGGCGACCTTATCGGTCTCTGCGATGCTCCGCAGATTGGCCGGCACACGCGATACGATACCACCGAAGATGATCAGCGAGAGACCGTTACCGATACCCTGCTCGGTGATCAACTCACCGAGCCAGATCGCGAACATTGTCCCCGCCGTCATCGTGAGCAGCATCGTGATGGTCGGGAGAGTCCTGCCGGGTCCCCATCCGAAGTTCGGCAGAATGGGCCTGACCCCAACAGCTGCCGACCGGAACAACTGCGCCTGTCCGAACGCTGAGAGAGCGGCCAACGGCACAGTCACGTAGAAGACCCACTGATTCATTTTGCGCTGGCCTTCCTCACCATCATCCTTGATGCGCTGTTCGAGCTTGGGAAAGATAGGGAGCAGCAGCTGCACAACAAGCTGCGCCGTCACATAGGGATAGACCCCTGCTGCCAGCACCGAGAAGTTGGATACCGCTCCCCCGGACAGTAGGTCCAGCAGGCCGGCCAATTGGCTGGTGGCGGTGGCGGAGCTAAAGAAGGCACTCAGCGCTTGCCGATCCACACCAGGCACAGGGATGTTCGACGCCATCCTGAAGATCACCAGGATCAGCAGCGTATACAACATCCGCCGGCGCAGATCCGGCAGCTTGAAAGCGTTCCGCAGGGCCTCAATCATCTATCCCCTCCATCCTAACGGGTTCGATAGCCGCCGCGCTGCCAGGGCAACAACTCTACAGAGCCCCCGGCCGCTACGATCTTTTTCTCTGCCGATTCAGAAACCCGATGTGCCTTGATGTGCAGGGGACGATCCAGCTCCCCACGCCCCAAGATGACCACCAAGTCCTCGGCATCGCCAAGGAGTCCGGCCCCGTGAAGGGTATCCGGCGTAACCTCAGCGCCGGGTTCGAAGCGTGCCGCAAGGGCATCGACGTTCACCGGTTCGAACTCGACCTTGTATGGATTAAAGAAATTGTAGCCGCGTACGAACGGGAGCTTGCGTACCAGGGGCAGTTGCCCGCCCTCAAAGTACGGCGGGACCCCACCCCCGGCACGAGCATTCTGACCCTTGGTCCCACGACCAGCAGTCTTGCCCTGCCCGGCGGATATGCCGCGCCCGACACGCTTGCGGTTCTTCTTGGCACCCTTGGCAGGGTGCAAGTCATGCAGCTTCATCCGATAACCTCCAACCCACCTAGACCTCGACCTCTTCGACCTCGACGAGGTGAATGACCCGTTGAACCATGCCGCGCACAGCAGGGTTATCGGGATGCTCAACCGTCTGCTGCATCTTGCGCAGCCCTAAGGCCTCAACCGTGCGCTTCTGTCGTACGGAGTACCCAATCGGGCTCCGGACCAGTGTCACGCGTAGTCGCTTCGCCATCATGCCTTCCCCCGTCGCCAGAAGGGCATGACCTCGGCCACCGGCTTGTCGCGCTCTTCAGCGACCTGCTCGACGCGGCGTAGTTGATCCAGTGCATCGACCGTCGCCTGAACCACGTTCACCGCGGTCGCGCTGCCCATGGATTTCGTCAAGACATCGCGCACACCGGCTGCCCCAAGGACCGCACGCACGCCACCACCAGCGATCACGCCGGTACCCTGCGTCGCAGGACGCAGCATCACACGAGCGCCGCCACAGCGTCCGAGGACCTCGTGGGGGATTGTCGTCCCCTCAAGAGGCACAGACCGCATATTGTTGCGCGCACGCAGCGTGGCCTTGGCGATCGCATCGGGGACCGTCCGGGCCTTGCCGATGCCGACACCCACCTGACCATTGTTATCGCCGACGACGGCGGTTACGCGGAAGCCGAACGTACGACCACCCTTCACCACCTTCGCGACGCGCGTGATATCGACCACGCGCTCATCCAGCTCGTCCTTCTCTTCCTCAACCCTACGGGTTCTATCTCTTCTTTCTGCCATACGTCCTCCAGCCGACCGCGACCCAGTTCAGGCGCACCGGCGCATAAGCATCACTTAGAAATCGAGACCGGCCTCACGCGCCGCCTCGGCTAGTGCCTTCACACGACCATGATACTTGTACCCACCACGGTCGAACACAACCTTCGAAATGCCTTTGGCCACGGCACGCTCGGCAACCAACTTACCGATAACGCTCGCCTGTTCAGTCTTCTTAAGTCCGGCAACCTGATCGCGAACCTCGCGATCGACCGTCGAAGCAGATGCCAGCGTCACTCCCACGCTGTCATCAATGACCTGAGCATAGATATGACTCAAGCTGCGAAAGACGTTCAGACGTGGACGTTCCGGCGTCCCCACCACACTGCGGCGGACATGCTTGTGACGCCGAGCCCGGGCTTTATCACGACTTACTTCTGGTTTCATGTTATTTACACCCTCAGTACCACGTTCTCAACAGACACCAAGATTAGGCAGCCTGTCCGGCCTTACCGGACTTGCGGCGCACGACCTCACCCTGGTAGCGGATTCCCTTGCCCAGGTAAGGCTCTACAGGGCGCCACGCACGGAGCTCGGCTGCAATGCGCCCCACCAACTCCTTATCGTATCCCTTGACGGTCACGGTGCTGGCTCGGGGATTCGCCTCGAACTCGATCCCCTCGGGCGGCTCAATCACCACAGGATGAGAGAAGCCGAGGTTCATCACCAGGGTCGTGCCCTGAAGCTCCGCACGATACCCGGTTCCACGAATCTCCAGCGTCTTGCTGTACCCTTCCGTGACCCCGATCACCATGTTATTGATCAGTGCGCGGGTTAGGCCGTGGAGCGCCCTGAAGGACCGCTCATCATTCGGTCGCTTCACCACCAGAACGCCCTCATCGAGGGAGATGGACAGTTCGGGATGGAACTCCCGGGTGAGGGCGCCCTTAGGGCCCTTCACCATGACCTTACTCCCCTCGATGGAGACCTCGACCCCTGCAGGGACCGGGACCGGCATTTTTCCTATTCGTGACACAGTTTACCTCCCTATCGCGACCCCACAGCAGGTAGTCGTCCGCTTACCACACATAGCAGAGGACTTCACCGCCGACATTGAGACGGCGTGCCTGCTGCCCGGTAATGACACCCTTGGGGGTAGAGAGCACCGCGATCCCCATCCCACTTCGGACCCAAGGAATATCGTTGACCGATGTATAGATGCGGCGTCCCGGCTTGCTGACGCGCCTCAAATCGGTGATCACAGCGCGCTGATGCTTTGCATCCCCAACGTACTTGAGGTCGAGCACCAACACCTTGAAACCCTTCTCATCACTCACCACACGATAGTCACCGATGTAGCCCTCATCCTTGAAGATCTTGGCAATCGCCGCCTTTATCTTCGATGAAGGCATCGAGACCGTCGTATGTTTTGCCATCAGGGCGTTTCGTACGCGTGCCAACATATCGGCAATCGGATCTGACGTTGTCATCCTAGCACCTCATTACCAACTGGACTTGACCATACCGGGGATTTTCCCCTCCAAGGCCAGTTCACGGGTACAGATCCGGCACAGGCCGAACCGACGGTAGTATCCCCGCGGGCGACCACAGCGAGAGCAGCGATTTCGCACTCGCACCTCATATTTGCGCCGGGTTTCGCGAATTGGCATACAAGTTTTCGCCATACTTCACTCCTTCGTTCAGAACTCCACAGTCCTCAAGTCAGTCTTATGCTTGAGACACACTGTCAATCGTGCTGAAACGGCATCCCCAGCAGCTGCAAAAGGCGCCGGGCTTGCTCATCCGTCTCGGCCGTCATGTTGATCGAGATCTCCATCCCCCGAATCTTGTCGATCTTATCATAGTCGATCTCGGGGAAGAGCAGCTGCTCACGTAACCCAAGTGTGTAGTTTCCCCGTCCGTCGAACTTGTCGGGCACACCACGAAAGTCGCGGGTACGTGGTAGGGCAATGCTGATCAGCCGATCCAGAAACGCCCACATACGCTCCCCACGCAACGTCACCTTGGCGCCGATGGCACGCCCCTCACGCAGCTTGAAGTTCGCGATCGACCTGCGCGCACGTGTGACCACAGGCTGCTGCCCGGTGATGATGCGCAGATCATTGACCACATACTCCAAAGCCTTCGGATTGTCCAAAGCTTCACCAACACCGACGTTGACCACAACCTTCCGAATCCGGGGGATCTGCATCACATTCCCATACCCGAACTCTTCGGCGAGCACGGGCATGATCTCTTCACGGTATTGCTTAGCTAACCGTTGCATCGTCCCCATCTCCTTAGTCTATCGCCTCGCCGCACTTGCGGCAGATGCGCACCTTGCGACCGTCCACCTCTCCAAAGCCCACGCGCGAAGCGGCATGGCAGTTGGTGCAGACCAACATCACGTTAGAGAGGTTGAGGGGAGCCTCAAACTGAACGCGCCCACCCTGGACCTGAGAACGCCCCGCGCGCTGCGGATCCTGGTGTTTGATCACCATGTTGACCCCTGACACCACCACGCGGTTCTCCTTGAGTATGACGCGCAGGACCTCTCCACGCACACCGAGGTCATCTCCTGAGATCACCTCAACGGTGTCACCTTTTCGAATTCGATTCATTTCCTAACCTCTCATCACCGGCACTACAACGTCTCTGGCGCCAGCGACACGATCTTCATGAAGCCGCGCTCCCGCAACTCACGGGCGACGGGCCCGAAGATGCGTGTACCGCGGGGGTTCAGCCCGGCACTGTCCAGGATGACCGCGGCGTTATCATCGAAGCGAATGTAGGAACCATCCGGACGACGATACTCTTTGGCGACACGCACGATAACAGCTCGAACAACTTCACCTTTTTTTACGGAGGCGGTCGGTGTTGAAGCCTTGACCGTGGCCACGATGGAATCACCGACGGTACCATAGCGCCGTCGCGAGCCACCCAGCACACGGATGCACAACAACTCCTGGGCCCCCGTATTGTCAGCTACTTTTAGTCGCGTTTCTCGTTGAATCATGTCAAGACTCCCTTGCGCCCGGCTACGTGGCGCGCTCCAGGATCTCCTCGACAGCCCAGCGTTTGCGGCGGCTGTAGGGGCGCGTTTCCACGATCTGCACCTTATCACCTACGCGGCAGTCGTTGCCCTCATCGTGGGCCATGTATTTCTTAGCCGAACGCACCACCTTCTCATACAGCGCGTGGCGGTACCGACGTTCCACTGTCACGACGACGGTCTTGTCCATCTTGTCGCTGGTTACCGTCCCCACCAGCCGTTTGCGTCCCTCTTTCATACCGCCGCTCCTTCCACATTCTCCGCAGCCAGTTCTCGCTCACGCAGGATCGTCAGGATCCGGGCGATATCCTTGCGGACTGCCTTCAGACGGTTGTGATCCTGCAGGCTGCCTGCATACCACTGCTGTCGCAGGTTAAACAACTCACGACGGGTCTCCTGCAGGCGGGTATGCAGTTCTTCAGACGTCATACCTCGAATCTCACTTGCACGCATGCCTACTCTCCTGCCTCTCCACCGTACTCAATACGGGTGACGATCTGAGTGCGGATCGGCAACTTGTAGGCAGCCAGGTCCAACGCCTCTCGGGCGATATCCTCGGGCACGCCACCGATCTCGAACAAGATGCGGCCCGGTCGGACCACGGCAGCCCAGTACTCAACATCACCCTTGCCCTTACCCATTCGCGTCTCCGCGGGCTTGCTCGTAATGGGCTTATCCGGGAAGATACGCACCCAGTACTTCCCACGGCGTCGCATGTGACGCACGATCGCGCGGCGAGCGGCCTCGATCTGCCGTGCGGACATCCAGCAGGGTTCCAGGGCCTGCAGCCCAAAGTCCCCAAAGTCCACACTCACACCACGGCTCTCCGTACCCTTCATGCGCCCACGGTGCTGCTTACGGTATTTCATACGCTTCGGCATCAACATAGCTCGATCTCCTTACCCCATCAGCGGTGAATCAGTGCGCTTCTTCCAAGGCTGCGGACTTCTGGGGCAACACTTCACCCTTGTAGATCCACACCTTGACGCCGATTCGCCCATAGCTGGTTCGGGCCTCTTCCTGAGCATAGTCGATATCCGCACGCAGCGTCTGCAACGGCACCCGCCCCTCGCGCATCCAGGTGCGACGCGCCATCTCGGAACCCGAAAGACGTCCGCTGCACATCACCTTGATCCCCTCAGCCCCGGCGCGCATCGCCTGCCGCAACGCGCGCTTCATCGCACGGTTGTGGTAGATACGCTTCTCAAGCTGAGCGACGATATTCTCGGCCACGAGCTTCGCATCCAGATCCGGCTGCTCCACCTCTTGGACGTCGATGTGCACGCGCTTGCCACCTGTCAGTTCCTCAACGTCCCGGCGAATCGCCTTCACGTTCTCCCCCTTGCGGCCGATCACCACACCCGGACGCGAGGTCCAGACGATGACCGACACCTGGTTCGGGGGGAAGCGCTCGATCTCGATACGTGAGACACCACTTTGCCCATCACGCGACCGCTCTGCCATCTGGCTGCGAATCAAGTCACGAATGGCCTGATCTTCATTGAGCAGGTCTGCGTACTCACGACCCTCGGCAAACCAGCGAGACTTCCAGTCTCGGATAACCTTTAGACGAAAACCATAGGGATGAACTTTGCGCCCCAAGATAAGCCTCCTTAGTCCAACTAATCCAGCCGCTCTTCAAGAACGACTGTGATGTGGGACGAGCGCTTGCGAATCGGGCGATAACGTCCGCGACTCCCCCAACGTGCACGCCAGCCTTTTCCAGGCATCACGCCCGGTCCTTCATCAGCGGCAATCTTTGCGATGTACAGGCTGTTGGTGTCCAGCCCCTTTTCGTCGGCATTGGCCACGGCAGAGCGAATCAACTTCGCGACCGGAACCGCCGCCGCGTGCGGCATAGCGTTCAGAGCGATCACAGCATCCTCTGCTGCCATGCCCCGCACCGCATCGATCACACGTCGCACCTTCAGGGGTGACATCAGAATATGTCTCGCCTTAGCTTGAACTATCTCAGGCATCGCTCTACCTCACCATCACCCTGACTTTTTTCTCTCGAGCGACGTGACCACGGAAGGTCCGCGTCGGCGCGAACTCGCCCAGACGATGTCCTACCATGTTCTCAGTGATATAGATCGGCACGTGCCGGCGCCCATCGTGAACGGCCAGTGTATGACCTACCATCTGCGGAAAGATCACAGACGCTCGCGACCACGTTCGAATCACTCGCTTGCTGCCGGTCCGGTTCATCTCCTCGACCTTCTGCAGCAGCTTTGGCTCTACATACGGCCCCTTTTTCAAGGAACGTGACATAGCTTCCCTCCCTTACTAGCGGCGTCGGCGAGAACCCGAGTTGCGCCGGCGAACGATGTACTTCTCTGTATCCTTGTTGCGGCGGGTCTTGCGGCCCAGCGTACGCCATCCCCAAGGAGACTTAGGCCCGGGCATGCCGATGGGCGAACGCCCCTCACCGCCACCGTGCGGATGATCTCGCGGTGACATCGCCGAGCCACGCACCGCCGGTCGCCAGCCGAGCCAGCGCTTGCGTCCGGCCTTGCCCAGCTTCACATTAGCGTGGTCCAGGTTACCGACCTGACCGATGGTGGCCATACAGACCTTGCGCACCATACGGATCTCACCGCTGGGCAGCCGCAACGTCACGTAATCGCCCTCGCGCGCCATCAACTGCGCGGCCGAGCCGGCAGCGCGGACCATCTGTCCGCCACGCCCCGGATGAAGCTCGACATTGTGAACCAGCGTACCCATCGGGATGCGCTCCAACGGCAGAGCATTGCCGACGTGGACTTCGGCCTCATCTCGAGAGCTGATCACGGCATCATTCACCTTCAGCCCCAGGGGTGCGATGATGTAACGCTTCTCACCATCGGCATAGACCAGCAGAGCGATCCGCGCCGAGCGGTTCGGATCATACTCGATCGAATCCACCCGCGCAGGGATATCATACTTGTCACGCTTGAAGTCGATCAAACGATACTTCCGTGCATGGCCGCCGCCACGATGACGCACGGTGATCCGTCCGTAGGCGTTGCGACCGGCGCGCTGGTTCAACGGACGAACCAGGCTCTTCTCAGGCTCAGTGCGCGTGATCTCGTCAAACGTCTGCCCCGTCATACCACGACGACCGGGCGAGGTTGGGTTATATTTCTTAATGGCCATCTTACGCCTCCAGGGCCTCAATGCGCTGGCCGGGCGTCAACGTGACCACGGCTTTCTTCCACGGCGCGCGCCGCCTCACCACCCGTCTGCCCCGCGCTTTGTTGACCTTGCCGGGCATAACCATGGTGCGCACACGATCGACATTCACGCCGTAGATCTCCTCAACTGCTCGCTTAACCTGCAGCTTATTGGCACCCATATGGACCATGAAGACATACTTCCCCTGCTCACGCAGGATATACGCCTTCTCGGTCTCCAGGGGGCGCACGATAATGTCATAGATATTCATCAGACTTTACTCCCCAGCCTCAACCTCAACGGGACGAGGCACGTTCGAACCCAGAAGTGACTCCACGGTCTCGAGTGAGGCCAGCGGCATCACCAACGTATCAGCATTCAGAAGGTCACGAACGTTCAGGTAGTTGGCGCGCAACGTCTTGGTCGTCTGAAGATTCCGCGCCGAAAGCTCGACGGTCTCGTTGCGCTCAGGCAGCAGGATCAACGTCTTGCCGTGGTTCGGCACGATCCGCTGCAGGGTGGCGACGAGCTCCTTCGTCTTCGGACCCTCCATCTTCAACTCGTCGACGACCACGACCTGCTGTCCGGCAGCCTTCACCGACAAAGCAGAACGGAGCGCAGCGCGACGCATCTTCTTCGGCATCTTCTTCGTATAGCTGCGCGGGGTTGTCCCGTGCGCGATACCGCCTCCCACAAAGATGGGGGCGTTCCGACTGCCGTGCCGCGCACGACCGGTTCCCTTCTGACGATACCATTTCGACTTCGATCGGTTATTCTCGCTGCGCGTCTTCGTCTTGTGGGTCCCCAAACGTGCATTCGCTAACTGGCGCACCAAAGCCTGGTGCATCAACGGCACGTTGACCGACGCCTCAAAGATCTCAGGTCGCAACTCAACCTCGCCGACCTTCTCTCCCTGCATATTGACGATGGGAATAAGCATGGCTAGCCTCCTTTGAGTACCCTCTGCTTACGGGCACCCTTGACCAGAACCAGGGCTCCCTTCGGCCCAGGTACAGAGCCGCGAACAGCCAGGAGGTTTCGCTCCGGATCCACCAAAACCACTTCGAGATTCTGGACCGTCGTCGTCTTGTTTCCCATCTGACCCGGCATCTTCTGACCCTTCCAGACCTTGCCGGGCGTCGCACAGGCACCAATGGAACCCGGCGCACGCTCGCGGTCGGACTGACCGTGTGTCCTGGGACCGCCGGCAAAGTTGTGTCGCTTCACGACACCGGCAAACCCCTTACCCTTGGAGCGTCCCTGAATGTCAACGCGCTCACCCGGGGCGAAGATGTCCGCGAGAATCCTCTGTCCGAGCTCATAGACCTCGTCCTCACGCGTCCGAACCTCACGCAGATGGCGCAAGTGGGGCACATCGGCCCGCGCCAAGTGGCCCATCTGGCCCTTGGTTAGGTGCTTGGCCTTGGTCTCGCCATAGCCAAGCTGTACAGCACGGTACCCATCGCGTTCGGGATCACGAACTTGCGTCACATAGCACGGCCCGGCCTCAACAACCGTCACCGGAACCACCGTGCCATCTTCCCGAAAGATCTGGGTCATACCCACCTTTCGTCCTAGTATACCTTTCACCTATGCCTCCTTGGGACTGTCAACGCTCGCGTCCAGTCAACCCGGCCTCATCTTTTGCGGCCTCGGACCGTCCACTTGGCGCGCCACATCATCCCTGATCCTCCGACACTATCCCCCTGGCCATCAGCCCTTCTCGCTCGGTGAGCCGATGACCAGGGGGCAGTGAGGTGTGACTATGCGACTAAACGGACTCGGTGGACCCCGGCCTGCCTAGGGCAGACCAGGATCGCCTAGAGTTTAATCTCGATATCGACGCCCGCCGGCATATTGAGCCGCATCAGCGTGTCAATCGTCTTCGAATCCGGATCCTGGATATCGATCAGACGCTTGTGCGTACGGATCTCGAAATGCTCGTGCGAATCCTTATCGATGAACGGAGAACGACGAACGGTGAACCGCTCGATTCTCGTGGGCAGGGGCACCGGACCCGCGACATGAGCTCCCGTACGCTCAGCCGCCTCGACGATCCGCCGTGCGGACTCGTCGAGAATGCGATGATCATATCCCTTCAGCCGAATGCGAATGCGTTGTTTAGCCATAAACCACCCTGTATGGTTAGCTCGAACTAGCTGATAATCTTAGTGATCACGCCGGCGCCGACGGTCAAGCCACCCTCGCGAATCGCGAAGCGGTGCCCAACCTCAAGCGCTACCGGGCTGATCAACTCAACCGTCATCGTGGTCCGGTCGCCGGGCATCACCATCTCAACACCCTCGGGCAGGTCCACCGACCCGGTGATATCCATCGTGTTGATGTAGAACTGCGGCTTGTAGCCGGTGAAGAAGGGCTTGTGCCGACCGCCCTCATCCTTGCGCAGAATGTAGACTTCAGCCTCGAACTTGCGCTGGGCCTGGATCGAGTTGGGGGCAGCCACGACCACACCGCGACCCACCTCGTCCTTGCCGACACCACGCAGCAGCAACCCGGCGTTGTCACCCGCCTGAACGATCGGCAGGATCTTGTGGAACATCTCCATCGACGTAACCACCGTGCGCCGCGGCTTCTCATACATATCACCGACCAGCTCGACCTCGGTGTTAGGCTTGAGCGTCCCGCGCTCAACACGACCCGTGACGACCGTACCACGTCCCTTGATCGAGAAGACATCCTCGATGGGCATCATGAAGGGCCGATCCTCGTCGCGCTCAGGCGTGGGGATGTACTCATCCACCACCCGCATCAGCTCCCAGATGGAAGCGTAGGCGGGATCATCCGGATCATCGCTCTGGCAAGACAAGGCCTCCAGCGCCGAACCCTGAACTACGGGCGTCTCGTCACCGGGGAACTCATAGCTGCTCAGCAGCTCCCGAATCTCCAGCTCAACGAGCTCCAGCAGCTCGGGGTCGTCCATCAGGTCGACCTTGTTCAGGAAGACGACGATCGCGGGCACCTCAACCTGACGCGCCAGAAGGATGTGCTCGCGGGTCTGGGGCATCGGACCATCGACAGCGGAAACCACGAGGATCGCGCCGTCCATCTGTGCCGCACCGGTGATCATATTCTTGATGTAGTCACGGTGACCCGGGCAGTCCACGTGTGCGTAGTGGCGGTTCTCGGTCTCATACTCGACGTGCGAGATCGCTACGGTGAGGATCTTGGTCGCGTCACGGCGGAACATCTTTGCGTCAGCCTTCGCTACCTCATCATAGCCCTTGTACTCCGCCCAGCCCTTGGTGGACAGCGTCCGCGTGATCGCGGCGGTCAACGTTGTCTTACCGTGATCGATGTGACCGATGGTCCCAACGTTCACATGTGGCTTCGTGCGCTCAAAAACCTCTTTAGCCATTGCTTGCCTCTCCTTATTCTGCTTTCAGATTAGTTCTGGTTACTCACTGACCAATTATGTGCCAGTCTGCTGGCGCTCTGCCTTCGCGTACCCCTGATCGCCTGGCGCACCGGGCACCTAGACTTCATAGCCGTACACGATCGCATCCATCTGCCGGGAATCCACCGGTACATAGTGGTGGAACTCCATCGTAAACGTACCCCGTCCTTGCGTCAGGCTTCGCACGTCGGTAGCATATCCGAACATCTTGGCCAGCGGCACAAAGGCCCGCACCGCTTGGGCTCCACCGGGCCGGGGTTCCATAAGCCTGATATCGGCACCCCGAGCATTCAAATCGCCGAGCACTTCTCCGACGAACCCCTCCGGCATCACCACCTCAACATCCATCGTGGGCTCAAGGACCACGGGCCGGGCTACCTCCACCGCTTGGCGGAAGGCCTGCGCTGCCGCAGCCTTGAAAGCGATCTCCGTCGAAAGCAGCGGATCCGCCGTCGCCTCAACCAACCGGGCCTCAATCCCGACCAACGGGTACCCGGCAATGAAGCCATTATCCAACGACTCTAGCGCCCCAGCTCTGACAGACTCAACGAACTGAGCTGCCAGGTCCTGCGGACGTAGTTGATTAACAAACCTAGATGCTTCACCAGGGCCCAGTGGACCGACTTCCAGAACCACCCGGGCATACTGGGGTTTACCGGCCATCATACGATCGAAAACGACCTCTGACCGGCCAACCTGAGTGACGGTCTCCTTATACGCGACGCGCGGCTTACCGACATTTGCCTCCACTCGAAACTCGCGGAGCATCCGGTCCACGAGAATCTCGAGGTGCAGCTCTCCCATCCCCGAAAGGATCGTCTGGCCCGTCCCCTCATCCATTCGCACGCGAAAGGTGGGGTCCTCCTCAGCCAACCGCGCCAAGGCCTCAGTCAGATGATCCTGATCCGCCACCGTCTTTGGCTCGACGGCGACATCGATCACCGGCTCGGGAAACGCAATCGGTTCCAGGATGATCGGGGCGTGCATCGCCGACAAAGTATCGCCGGTGACCGTATTCTTCAGCCCTACGGTCGCACCGATGTCGCCCGCTCTCAGCTCCTCGACTTCCTCACGGCGATCGGCGAACATCCTGAGCAATTTGCTGACACGCTCTCGGGTCTGCTTATCCGCATTGAGATAAACGCGCCCGCGTGTCATCGTGCCCGAATAGATCCGGAAGTACGCCAAGCGTCCCGCATAAGGATCTGTAGCTATCTTAAAGATCAAAGCTGCTAACGGAGCCTCCGGATCTGCCGGACGCTCCTCTACCCGATCATCCGCCGCTTCATCCTTCTTAGGATTCACCCCCGTGATCGGAGGTACCTCTAAAGGAGAGGGCAGATAGTCAACAATCGCATCCAACAAAGGCTGCACGCCCTTGTTTCTCAGCGAAGAACCACACAACACCGGCTGCACATAGCCTGCGATCACGGCCCGCCGCAGAGCCCGCCGCAACTCCGAAGGAGCAATCGGCTCGCCCTCCAGATAACGGAGCATCAGATCGTCATCGGTCTCCACGATCGCCTCGATCAGCGCCTCACGGGCCTCCAGCGCCCGCGACTCCACCTCTGCGGGAATCGGCCCGATCTCGGGTTTCTGCCCCAGCACGTCGGACCAGAAGACACCGCGCCACTCCAGAAGATCGATGACGCCGCGGAAGCTGTCCTCGGCACCCACCGGCCATTGCACCGGCACAGGTGTCGCCTTCAGACGCTCACGAATCGTCTGGACGGCGTGCTCGAAGTCCGCACCGAGCTTGTCCATCTTATTGATGAACGCGATCAAGGGGACCTTGAAAGCCTGGGCCTGTCGCCAGACCGTCTCGGATTGCGGCTCCACGCCCGCCGTGCCGTCGAAGACGACCACGCCACCGTCCAGCACACGCAGGCTACGCTGCACTTCAGCCGTGAAGTCAATGTGCCCGGGCGTGTCCACGATATTGATCTGACAGTCCCGCCAGAAACACGTGACTGCCGCGGACGAGATCGTGATCCCACGCTCCCTCTCCTGAGCCATGAAATCGGTCACTGTCGTGCCCTCATCCACATTTCCCAGGCGATGGGTGCGCCCCGTATAAAAAAGGATCCGCTCCGTCGTGGTTGTCTTGCCCGCATCTATATGGGCAATGACCCCGATGTTGCGTATATTCTCAAGTGAATGTGCTTCTGCCATCGCTAGACCCGCCAGCGAATCAGCGAACCGGTAAATCCAGCGCCCCCAACCCGTTCTCGTTCAGAGCAGGTCGCAGACTGGACACTGGAAGCTAGTCGCATCTTGCCCTACCAGCGAAGGTGGGCAAATGCTCGGTTAGCCTCCGCCATCCTCAGCGTATCCTCGCGCCGCTTCACCGCAGCACCGGCACCACTCGCGGCATCTACAAGCTCTGCAGCCAGCTTTGCGGACATTCCGCGTCCGGGGCGACTGCGCGCAGCCGCCAGCAGCCAGCGAATGGCCAACGAGAGTTGTCGGTACTCAGGCACCTCAACCGGAATCTGGTACGTGGCCCCACCGACCCGACGCGGCTTAACCTCGACCGCGGGCAGGACATTCTGCAAAGCCTCGTTAAAGACCTCAAGCGCCGGCTTGTTCGCGCGCGCCTCTGCCTGATCCAACGCATTATACATGATACGCTGCGCCACACTCTTCTTGCCACCGCGCATCATACGGTTGATGAACTTCTGCAGCGCCACGCTGTTGTAGCGAATATCGGGCTCAACAACGCGCCTGGGCGGACGATTACGTCTTGACATACTTTACTCCATCCTCGCTACTGCTCAGACTTGGTGCCATACTTCGAACGCTGTTGCTGGCGCCCACTGACACCGGCGCAATCCAACGCGCCGCGCACGATATGATAGCGCACACCGGAAAGGTCCTTGACACGACCACCGCGGACGAGCACCACCGAGTGCTCCTGCAGATTGTGTCCCTCGCCGGGGATGTAGGCCGTGACCTCAAGGCGATTGGAGAGGCGCACACGCGCGATCTTCCGCAACGCCGAGTTAGGCTTCTTCGGCGTCGTGGTGCGCACGATAGTGCAAACACCGCGCTTCTGAGGGTTGCCCCTCGGAACACGCTCGCGCCGGTTGCCCCGCTTCGTATTGATATTGAAAGCCAGTGCGGGTGCCTCCGCCTTCTTTGGCGGGCGCTTACGCCCCTTGCGCACTAACTGATTGATCGTCGGCACTGTTTCCTCCTAAATCAGGTCTTGCCCTTATCGAGGGCAACCACTCCATGTTACCCTTCTTCGCACTGAAGAAGGCCATCTTCCTGCGATGGCCTCCCCCGAGTCGACCGTGTAATGTCCTCGTCAGTCCAGCAGTTCGCCGGCACTTGTCAGATGACAGGAGATGTGGCTGCCATCCCTATGCAACTGGAGATTCTACCACAAAGCCTGTAAAGGTCAACGTCAACGAATTAGCGCACTTCCTGTGGCGTGAGCCCGAGTAATCCCATGCCCAGCTTCGGCAGTTGAGCTCGCCGATCATCGCGACCGAAGTGCAACACCTCACCGGAGTCCGTCACAGCTTCCACCGAGAGGGCCAGGCTCTGCAGCTCCTTCACCAGCACCTTGAAGGAGGCCGGTATGCCGGGCTCCTCGATAGGCAGCCCCTTGACAATCGATTCGTACGCCTTGACACGCCCCTGCACGTCGTCGGACTTGATGGTGAGCATCTCTTGCAGGGTATAGGCGGCGCCGTAGGCCTCGAGTGCCCATACCTCCATCTCGCCGAAGCGCTGACCGCCAAACTGCGCCTTGCCGCCCAGCGGCTGCTGCGTTACCAGGGAGTAAGGCCCTGTCGATCGCGTGTGCACCTTGTCCTCGACCAGGTGCGCCAGCTTGAGCATGTGGATGATGCCCACCGTCA
>CAZYYC010000027.1:0-27500 GCA_964650935.1 uncultured Anaerolineales bacterium | reverse complement strand
CGACCCCGCGTCCAGGGGTGACGGCCCCGGTCGATGTGAGGACCGACGAGGCCGTCACGGGCGCCGTCGATGGCGCGGCGCCGACCGTCCTGACCGTGGAGACCGCGCTTCAAATGGATGGGGATCTACCGGTCCGGCAGGGCGTGTGTCTCGCACGCTCTGAGATCGTGCCCAGTCTCTCCGCGTGGCGGTGTCGCCCGGGGGCGGACAACGGTGCTATCGTGGATCCCTGCCTGCAACAGGCGGATGGGACGTTGATCTGTGATCCTGCCGGCGACGCCTTCGCGTTGGCGTTGACGTCGCCCTTGCCTGCGGTCGAGGCGCCTGCCGGCCAAGATGACCGGGTCGCGTGGCGGGTGACGCTTCCCGATCCTGCCGATGAGCGCGCACAGCCCCTGACCTGCCTCCGCGACCTGACGCCGGAGTCGGTGGGGGGTCGTCCTGTTACCTTTGTCTGTCCCCAGGAGGGGGCGGAGCGTATCGTGCTTCTGGGCGAGCCACAGAGAGACGCTGTGTGGACCGTGTCTCTGGCCCGGCTCGCACCGGATGGTGACACCTGGCAGGTCGTCGCTGAAAGCGTCGCCACGCTCTCCGAGGCGCGCATCTACATATCGCCGCTCGACGTCGCCCACGATGCGGGCTTGGTGGGGACGCAGGTGATCACCTACGTGCCGATGCAGCCGGGCGGTCCTGTGCAGGAGGGGGCATGCTGGACGAACTCACTGGCGGTGAGCAGCGCCTACGCGTGGCGTTGCATGGTGGGAGATAGCATCAGCGACCCATGTTTTGAGATCCCGTCTCAGCCTGACCGGCTTGTCTGTGAGCCTGACCCTTTGACGGACGACCCGGGGTTTGCCCTGCAGTTGGCCGAGCCGTTGCCCTTGCCGGAGGGAGGCGTTGGCGCAGCCGGTGGACCGTGGTTGTTGGAGTTGGCGGACGGTTCCCGGTGCGGGATCGCGACCGGGGCGACCGGGGCCGTCGACGGCGAGCGTATCGGCTACCTGTGTACCGCGGAGCCGGGTCAGACGGTGGGGCTCGTCGGTAGGCCCGCATCGGGGATGGTCACCGGAGCCGGTACGCCGCTTCTCTGGAGCGCGCGCCGTGCGGTGCTGGTCATGGGCGATCAGGGGATGACGGCGACGGAGATCGCGTGGGTGCCCGTGCGCGCCGTGGTGCTGGGTCCACAAGCCTATGCCCCGCTGGACTGCAGTGGCCTGGCCCGCGACGTAGCACCGCTCTTGGGCACATCCACGACCACGTCGACGGTCGGTTTCTATGATTACGTGCGGGATGAGGGGGGAGCCGGCTGTCGGGTCGAAGCGACCGGTGACGGCGCTGACTTTGCTAACCCCGTGCTGACGGTGGATCTCCTGCGCGATTATCTCTTCGGGCAGGGCTGGGAAGATGACTGGGCCTATGTGGCGGGCGGGCCGACCGGGGAGGCTGCCGGCTTCCGGAACGACAGCGGGCTCTGTCTCGTCGATGTGGAGTGGACGCCCCGCGAAGGCGCCTGTCCGACCGACCAACTGATCAGCGCCTGCAATCCTGCCCCCGAGGATCAGGCGTACACCGTGAGGATGACGTGCGCCGGCGATGTCTACGGCGGCGCCGTGCCGACCGGTGGCTATGCGCTGGGATTGGCGACCCCGCAACGTCTTGAGTTCCCGCCGGGCGAGACGCGGACCGCTTGGCAGGGGGTGCTGGATCGCGGTCAGGTGGACCGCTTCATCTTCCGGGCCAGAGAGGGGCAGCGGATCCATCTTGAGATCGTCTCAACGCCGCCCGGTGTTGTGGGGATCAGCATCGTCGGAGCACCGGACGGCACCCCGCTGCTCAGCCCGACCACAGCCGGCACGGCGTGGTCGGCGACGCTTTCGTCATCACAGGATTACGTGATGCGCATCGCTGTCCGTGAGTCGGCAACCTACACGGCGACACTGGAGATTCCGCCGGGGGAATGAGGCCCGGACCGCTAGGCTGGGGCGGGGTCGGATGAGGCGCTGGGGTGTGGGGGCGACCTCGTGAAGCGAGCGCCCCCACACCCCAGCGTGTTTTGCCTAGAACGATGCGTTCGCGTGCGAGATGGCGAGGTCGTTGACACAGACGAACCGCGGCACGACGATCGCCGTCGGGTTGCGCGCCCCGTAGCTGCTCGAGGTGTTGTACGCCACGCTCTGCTTGGACAGCCACGCCACCTTGTCGCCGAAGACGTCCGGGAGGCTCTGCGTCAAGCGCACGTTGTAGGGGATCGTGATCGAGCCATCCTTCCTGAGCAGCAGGGCGCCGAAGCGCGAGCTGGCGGTCAAGAGACCCTGGGTGGGATTCACAATGTTCATATAGTGGAGGAAGGGGATGTAGAGCAGATCCCGCTCGCGGGGCAGCGCTGCCAGCGCCGCCAGGGAGTCGACCTCCTCCGTCCCGGCCTCGAGCACCAGGCTCATATGTCCCACCGTGTGGCCGGTCGGTTGCTCGCCAAACTCGTCGGCGTCGTCCTGCCGCCAGATAAAGCCTTTGAAGACGCCCTGCTCGAAGAGCGGTCGGCGCTCGCGACGGATGCCGGTGAAGTCTCGCCCGAAGGGGTAGGTATCGAGACGGTCGGGATCGTCGACCAACGTGAACCGGTCAGAGAGGACCTTCTTGCCGACCTGCTCCTCGCGCAAGAAGGAGTAGCCGCGCTTCATCAGCCCCCCGTTGAAGCCGATCCAGTTCATGAAAGAGATCATCTCCGCCGTCGCGGCGGGGCCCAGGACGATATCGTAACGGCCCAGCGGAAGCTGCGCTGCCGGTTGATGGGTGAACTGCTCGACCAGAAAGGCCAACTCGTGGTGGAGGCTCTGCGGATCGAGGTCGGTCCGCTGCTGCGCGGACTGCTCTGCCTGGACCTCCCACTTGGCTGTGTTGTGGGCCAGCACCGCCGTGACCTGGGCATCCGTCGTGCGGAAGAGCTGCGTGTGCTCCGAGCGGGTGTTGATCTGCGCGATCGTGTTGGTGCCGCTGGAGAAGATACCCGAGAGCTGCAGCTGGGGCGTCTCCAGGCCCTCCGCGGCAGCGTTGAAGGTCGCGAGCTTGTCGGCGCCGTCCATCGCCGCCAGGGACGCGTCATAGGCCCGCTCGTCGGTGTAGGCGTCGCTGAAGACGGGGATCGTCGGGTCGTAGGCCAGCGGCTGGACGTGCTCGACCATCTCCGCGGCGACGTCGATGCCTGCCCTCATCTCCTCGACCTGGTTGAGGTCGGTGATCATCTCGTAGCCGGCGCGCTTGCGTCCGTCATAGGCCGTGATCTCCAGGCGGATCAGGTGCTCCGTCGTGTTGAGCGAGACGGCGGAGTTGGCGAAGCGCATCAGCGCGCTCTCCTCCTCATGATAGAAGAGCGTGATGTCGCAGGGCTTGGTCAGGGCGTAGGTACGCAGGTCCTTGAGGGTCTGCAAGATCTGGTCGCTCATGTTCACTCTCCTATCCTCACGCCATCGAAGCGGCAGACGGGGATCCCGTGACCCAACTGCATGATCTGGTTGGGCTGGCCCTTGCCGCAGTTGTCGATGTAGACGACCTCCCAGGTGGAGGCGTCCCCCACGGCTGAAAGGGCGTTCCAGAACCTCAGGGTGTCGTCCTTGTAGGTCGCGTTCTTGACGACGTGGGTGATCTCACCGTCCTCGACCAGCCACCCGATCTCGGTCCCGAAGTGGAACTGCTCGCGGTTGGAGCCGATGGACCAACTGCGGTCGCCGTCGAGCACGATGCCGCGCTCGGTGTTGGCGACGATGTCCTCCAGCGTGCCGTCCTCCCCGGGATCGATGTTGATGTTGGTCATCCGCTCGATCGGCACCCGGTAGAAAGAGGTGGCGCGGTTGGCGCCGCCGCTCTCGGCGAAGATCACGCGGCGCGCCTTGGCGTTGGCCTCCTCAACCATCTGCCGCCCGGTGATCGCTCCGACCAGCAGGCCCCGATCGATGAGCAGCGTGTTCTGTGCCGGTACCCCATCGTCATCGTAGCCGAAGCTGCCCGGGCTGTTAGGGAGCGTCGCATCGGCGCGAGCCGTCAGCTTCTCCGAGCCGTAGCGCAGCTTTCCGAAGTCGTCCAGGGTGACGAAGGAACCGCCGGCAAAGGCCAGCTCATACCCCAAGATGCGGTCGAGCTCGAGCGCGTGGCCGATCGTCTCGTGGGTCTGCAGGAACATAATGCCCGGCAGCAGGATGACCGAGCGGTCCTCCACCGGGCACGGGGGCGCTTGGAGCACCAGGTTGAGCTCCCGGACGATGCGCTCGGCGTTCTCTGCAAAGAGGGCGTGGTCCACCGATTCCCAGCCGCGGGTGTCGCCACGGCGGTTCATGCGGAAGGAGCGTTGGTGGCTGACGCCGTCGGCGTCCACGCCGTGGACCTCCATCCCGCCGAAGACCTCGGTGATCTGCTTCTCGATCTCGCTGCCCTCGGAGTCGAGGAAGACAATCTGCTTGCGCACGAAGTCCAGCCCGCCGATGCGTTGGAAGATGCCCGGCTGATCCAGCCGTTCGTCTACGCCGGCGAGGAACGCCACCTTCTCGCCGAGCGGCACGTCGAAGGGGTCGATCCGCGAGGGGCTGGTGAAGGTGGCCTGGATCGCGTCCTTCTCCGCGAGCCGCACCGGGAAGGTCACCCTCTCGGCGGCGACGCGGGCGTTGTCCAGGGCCTTATCGAAGACCGCGCTCAAGTTGCCGGTATCCGAGGAGGCCGAGAAACCCCATGCCCCCTGATAGAGCACGCGGATGCCCACGCCGCTCTCACGCGACGCGGAGGCCTGTTTCAGGTTGCCGTTCCACATGGTCAGGCCAATGGTCTCCTCGACGGGGTACCAGCGGCAGTCCACGTAGGTGGCTCCTGCCTGTTGGATACGGTCGAGCTGTACTCGAATCTCGTCTAGCATATGCTTCACACTCCTCTGGGCTATCTGTCTTTCACGAACGCTAGGCAGCGACCGGCTCGGTGCTGCCGGCCTCCGCCTCGTCATGCGCTGTGCTGTCCTTAGGAAGCCGGAGCACGGTCAGTCCGGCTAGGGCCATAGCGATCCCGCCGATGGTGAGCGGGCTCCGCCGTGCGACCGTGTCGCTGAGCCACCCGCCCAGGCTCGGGCCGATGGCACTGGACATCGACACCGCCATCGCGTCCAGCCCGAAGGCCGTGCCGACCTTGCCCTCGGGCGCCAGCCGCCCGATGTAGGCGCTGAGGACCGCCAGGGTGCCCCCGATGCCGAAACCCATTAGGAACTGGCCCACCAGCAGCAGCCAATAGGTGGGGGCTACCGCCTGGATGAGCATCGCCCCCGCAGCGAGGAAGGCACTCAGCATCAGGTAGAACCGACCGTGGCCCCGGTCCGCCCAGCGACCCACCAACGGAGCCGCGATGGCGCTGCTGATGCCCGACAGGGTCGTCAGCAGGCCCGAGGCCGACCCCAGCAGCGGGCTGTCGGGCATCAGATCCTGGATGATCAGCGGCAGGATCGGTGACGCCATACGGACACCGATCCGGAGAGCGAAGTGCAACGCCAACACCAGGCCCAAGAGCGAACCCGTCAGGAGCAGGCTGAAGTCCTGCCCCATACCCTTCAGGATCGGCTGGTCGGCGCTGCCCTCAACCGGCACGAAGTTCTCGTTGACCTTGGTCAGGATCAGCATGCCCGCCACCAGCAGGTAGACCGAGGTCATCCAGAAGGTCGCCCGGTAGCCCAGCATATCGGCGACGAAACCGCCCGAGGTCGGGCCGAAGGCCTGCCCCATGAAGATAGCGAGTTGTAGCTTGCCCAAGGTCTCACCCAGTCGCTCTTTGGGGGTCACGCTGGCGACCAGTGCGGTCGCCGCGATCACCGTGCCGGTCAGTGCCCCTTGGATGAAACGCAGGATGAAGAGCTGCCAGACATTCTGCGAGAAGCCCATCAAGCCGATGATGACGGCGCCGCCGAACATCGCGCGCATCACCATGATCTTGCGACCGTGCCGGTCGCCCAGCGCGCCCCAAATCGGCCCCATGACGCCCATGCTCAGCGCGGAAGCTGAGATCACGAAACCGCTCCACCGCGCGACCATCTCCTGCTCCACACCCAGCGACTGGATGAAGTAGGGGTAGATGGGATTGGTGGCGGAGAACCCCATGATCGCCAAGAGCTGCGCCACCCAGACGACTCGTAATGTTTGTTTCCAATTCCTGGTCAAGCCGGACTCCTTTCACACGCCCGGCTCATTATAGTCTACCCGTCGGGTTGACACCAGATGCCGCGCCGTAAGGTGACCGTCGACAGGCTGACTCAGGCGCCGGCAGGAGGCGCCGGCGATGAGTGAATACGTCTGAGTACCGCCGATCTTGGTGCCCAGATCCGCTTAGAGGACAACATCGCTAACGTGGTCGCTATCGTGCGATCGTTCAATGCCTTGCCTCGGAAGGTGGGGAGGCTATAATGGAGGTAGAGCTGCCTGATGGTGAAGGAGGGGCGCATGGTTCGGACTGTAGAGGCGCTAATCGATGAACGGGGCAGGGTGGAGCTACTTGAGCCTCTGAACCTGCCATCTGCGCGTCGTGCGCTTGTGACGATACTCGAGGAAGCACCGCTTTCTACGATGACCGACGCTGCTCTGTTGAGCGAACCCGCTCTGGCGAAGGACTGGGATCGCGAAGAGGAAGAGGCTGCATGGTCATACCTACAGTCGGAGCCGTAGTTCTCGTCCGTTAGCTAGCGGTCGTACCACTGCGACTGCTCGGTGTGGAGGCGGGCGTACTCGCCGCCGGCAGCCATCAGCGCATCGTGGCTCCCCTCCTCGACGATGCGTCCGTCGGCGAAGACCACAATGCGGTCACAGAGCGCGGCGATGCTGATGCGGTGGGTCACCATGATGACGGTGCGCTCCCGCGCCATCTCGATGTAGCGCCGGAAGATGTCCGCCTCGGCGAGCGGGTCCAGGTTCGAGGTCGGCTCGTCCAGGATGATGAAGTCGCGATCGCGGTAGTAGGCCCTGGCGATGGCGAGCTTCTGCCACTGCCCACCCGACAGGTCGGTGCCGCCGATGTCCTTCCCCAACAGGGCGTCCGTTGAGCCGTTCCCATAGCCGGCGGCTGCCAGGGCCGCCTCGATGCCCTCGTCGCTGCGCGGGCGCCTGGGATCCCCCAACCAAACATTGTCGGCGATGGTGAAGGTGTTGTACTGTGCCGGATTCTGGAAGACCGCCGACATCGCGTCGTAGCGCGCATCGGGTTGGACCCTCTCCACGGGCAGGTCGTTGATCCGTAGATCGCCGGCCGACGGGTCGAGCATGCCGCTGATCAGCTTGACGAAGGTCGTCTTGCCCGCGCCGTTCTCGCCGACCAGGGCGACCTTCTCGCCCCGGTCGATGGTGAGGCTGACGCCGTCGAGCACGTAGCGGTCGGTGAGCGGGTAGCGATACCGCAGATCCTGAGCCGTGATCCGGTTGATCCCCTGCACGGTCGCCCCCTCGGTCGCCTGCTCCTGCAGGTCCATCAGGTCGAAGAAGGCGGTCGCCTCGTTCTTCTTGGCGATGAAGGTCGCGGTCGCGGTGAAGAGCGCATTCGTATCGTTGATCAACGTGCCGATCAAGCTGATCACAGCGCCGAGTGCGCCGATCGAGATGCGCCCCCCCGTCATCAGGAGGATCGCAAAGACATTGGCGCCCACGGAGGCAAGGGTCGAGATGGCCGTGGAGAGGGTGCTCAGCAGTGCGCTGCGCACCTGGGTCCGCTTTTCCTCGACGGTGTAGCGGTCGCAGAGGGTCCGCCACTTCTCGAAGAAGAAGTCGTGCAGCCCAAGCGCCTTGATCTCCTTCGCCGTGGGTCCCAGCATCAGGTCCTGGTAGTAGGTGAACTCCCGCACCAACTTCGCATTGGCCTTGATCAGCTTGAACCTGAGCTTGTTGCCGATATAGGTGGTGTAGAGGGTGGGGATCGGCACGATCAAGACGATCAGCGTCAGCAGCGGGTGGAAGAGCCACAGCGAGAGCGCGATGCTCACGACGCTGACGGCTTTGGCGATGATCATGTAGCCATTCACCATGATCTCGCGGTTCATCCCATCCCAGCCGTTCTGCGTGTAGTCGAAGACTTGCTTGATCGTGTCGTTGATCTTCGGGACTTCCATCGCCTCGGGGGAGAGGCGCGCGATCTTGGCGTAGATACGCGTGTTCAGTCGCTCCTGCAGCCGGTTCATCTGCACCTTGTCGAGACGCTCGATGTCCTCGCTGGCGTGGGTGTAGCGGTGGATCAGGTCGGTGAGGAAGCCGATGAGGTAGTAGACGACCACGATGAAGACCATCGGCAGGATCTGCCCACCGGGCAGGTGATCGTTCGCCAGGTCGATGTAACGTCCCCACAGGTAGGCGAGGGCCGGTCGCAGCAAGCTCAGAAGGATCAGGAGCGACAGGAATATGGCGCACATCGCCTTGGCGGAGCTGACCACGTAGACGAACATGCGCGCTAGGTTGCGCAGGCTGCTCTTGCCCTCTCTCTTCAGTTCGACTTCCAGGGCCGTTGTTTTATCCTGCATGCGCCACCCCGTTCCATCCTTGACTCGGCTGCCGGTACCAGTGCCGCTGGGCTTCAAACATCTCCGCATAGAGCCCGCCGGACGCCATCAGCTGCTCGTGGGTGCCCTCCTGGGTCACGGTGCCCCCCTGAATGACGAGGATACGGTCGGTGATCATCGTCGAGGCGAGGCGGTGCGTGATGAAAATGGCGGTCTTGCCGTTCGCCATGTCGGCAAATTCCCGGTACAGTTGGCTCTCAGCGATGGGGTCCAGTTGGCTGGTAGGTTCGTCGAGCAGGAGCACCGGCTTGTCCCCCATGAAGGCCCGCGCGATGGCGATGCGCTGCCACTGACCGCCCGAGATGTCCACGCCGTCCTCGAACTCACGACCGAGCACCGTGTCGTAGTCGTGGGGCAGATCTTCGACGAATCGGTCGACCTTGCCTTTGCGGGCTGCGTAGGCAATGCGTTCGTCATCGTGCAGGTGATCGACAAAACCCACGCCGATGTTCTCGCGCAGCGTGATCGCGTAACGGTTGAAGTCCTGGAAAACCGGGCCGAAGAGCGCCGTGAGCGCCTTGCGCGAGTAGCTGCTCAGAGGACGTCCGCCCACCAGGATCTCGCCCCGGTCGGGCTCGAAGAGGCGCAGCAGCAGCTTGATCATCGTGGTCTTGCCCTCGCCGTTTTCGCCGACGATGGAGAGCTTCTCACCATCCTGCACGCGGAAGCTCAGCCCCTTAAGGACGTCCCGGTCGGTGCCCGGATAGCGGAACCAGACATCGCGGAACTCGATGTCGAAGATCTCGGGCAGGGCGTCGGAACCGTCGTCGGCCTCCTCTGACAAATCGAGATACCGCTCGTAGAAGTCGAAGAAGTTGATGTGGTACCCGCTCCAGCGGTAGATCCCCACGCCCCACGAGATGTTCTCGAACAGACTCGTCAGGATGGTCGAAGACAGAGCGATGAACAGCCCGATCGTGATCTGGTTGCTGACAAAGAGATAGAGGACGAGCAGCACGTTGACGAGCTTGGCGATCTTGGTGATGTTCCCGCCCACGAAGTGACGCTTCAGGTGCTTGAAGTAGTAGCCCTCATACTCCCGGTTGCGGGCGTTGAGGCGTTGCCGATAGATCTCGATGAGGTTGCCGGCGGCGCCGAAGAGCTTCATCTCCTTGAGATGCTCTCGCGACCGCAGGTAGCCGCCGAGGATGCCGTACTGTCGCTCTCGCTTCCAGTAGCTCTCCAGCTCCAGGTAGATGTTGGTGTTCTGCTTGGAGGCGTACCAGATCTCCAGGATCGCCGGCACCAGGATCGTGAGCGGTAGCCACCATCGGGCAAGACCCATATAGACGAGGATGCCGGCGCTCCCGGTGAGATTGGCGATGAAGAAGGTGAGATACATCGGGAAGAGGTGTCGAGCTGAGTTCTCGGCCCGGTGATAGGCCTTGTCGATGATCTCCATCGAGCTCTCGCTTTCGAGATGCTCGTACTTCATGCGCTGCAGCTTCCGCAGCATCCGGCTCTTGAACGCGGTGCGCAGGATCAGGAGGGCGCGGGGCTCGACAAAACCGTAGATGTAGACCTGATGCAGAACCGGTGGCAGGAGGGCCAGCAGGACAAAGGCGATAAGGAAGGGGAGATAGCGCCCAAAGGCGATCTCCCCCGCCGCCAGCGCCAGCCCCTCGTCGAAGATACGCTGGTTGATCACCAGACTCAGCAGTTGCATGAGGCCCAGGCTGAAGGCGGCGACGAAGGTCAGGACGACCATCGTCGGCGCCTCGGCGGCGATGATGCCCAACAAACTTCGGTAAGCCCTGAACACTCGGTTACCCTGGATCCGGCTTTTCATAGCGAACGCTCTCCGGGTTATCCGTGCACACCAGCCGACGAGAGCTTGGCTGCTGGTCTGCCGGTTGCGTGTGATGTCCCAAGCCCCACCCATTGTATACAACGTGATAAATCTTGTCAAGTCTTTGACTTGATATTATCAATGTGAGAGTTGATAATATTCAACAGGTGGGGGCGCCGTGGGTTGCTGTAAGGGGACGGCAGTCGGGTGTTCGGGGATCTCGCCGGCCGCCGTGGGGGCGTGGGCCGGCGGGGCGAAGGATACCCTGGTGTCTGCTCCGTTGGGAGGTGCCGTTACCCGGCGAGCTCCCAGGCCTCGCGCAGCCGGTCTCGAATCTCGCCGTCGATCTCAGCGACAGCGTGCAGCTCCAGATGGTGGGTGTAGCGCCCGGGGACGGGCTCGACGATCTCCTTCCACCGCGGTGAGGCATCCCGCCGGCGGAGACCCACGGTGAGCACGAGGGGCGCGACATCACCCTGGAGATACCTTCCCGGCATCCAGACCCAGGCAAACGCCCTCTGCCGCCGGAACGCGATCTGGCTCTTGGTGACGCGTACCTCCGCTTGTCCGATCACCGTGATCGCGCTTCGAATCTTATCAAAGAGCTGCTTGGCCTGCTCCCGGCCTTCGAAGAACGTCTCCGGCGTCATCGTGATGTTTAAGCAGGCCTCTTCAAGGGGCAGACTCTGCAGCTTACGGGGATCGTATCCAAAGCCTCGCGAGGCGCGCCGGTTGACGCGTCAGTCCTTGCTGTCATAACGCGATTGCAGCCCGCCATCCTCTCGGGCTGCCAGCGCTCCCTTGAACTCCTCGAGCGCGGCCACGTCATGGCGGTACTGGAAGGGCCACATGCTCTTGGTGTGGAAGAGCGCGACCCGGTCCCCGTCCTCGAGCTCGTGATCCAGGTCAGGTTGCAGGCCCGGCATAGCACTCAGATCGCCGTTGATGAAGGTGATGCCCCGCTCTTCTGAGGGCAGGTCGAGCTCACGCAGCAGGTCGGCCATCGTGCAGCCCTCTTCGAGATCCACCGTGACCTGAGCATGGATGTTGCGGTCGCTGCCGCCGTACCGGGCCAGGGGCCCGTAGAGTCGAACGTCGATCTGCATTAGCCGCCTCCCACGGGTGGAAAGATACCGACCTCGGCGTCGGGTGTGAGTCGAAAGACCCCGGCGCGCGCGCGACCATCCACGAAGGCGACCTTCACTTCACGTTCGGGGATGCCGAGGTGTGCGACGAGGTCGTCGATCGTGCTGCCCTCAGGGAGTGCAACGTCGAAGGGTTCACCGGCCTTCTGCTGGTCGGGCGCATAGCGATTCAACATCGCAAAGAGTTTGACCGTTACATTCATCCGCGTCTCCACTGGTTGCTTAGCTCTGACCGATCCTATGATACCAGAATCGATGCACAAGGCAGCACGCCGGGGGCCGACCCCCGGCGTGCTGTGAGGGTTAGGCGCTACAGCTCGCCGTAGACGGCGTCATAGACGTCGTCCGAGAGCTCGACGACGACGTTGTGCGGCGGCAGAACCTCGTTGTACATAAACTCCGGCAGCCGGTCATCGGCCTTGGTCAGGCCGGCGGCCTCGTTGAAGGCGCGCTCGCGGCGCAGGATCTCGCCGCCTTGCTCCACCATCTCGTCCCCGGTCATATGCGTTCCCAGTACGGCGTTGATCTCCTCCACCATCCCCTCAAAGCCGCTGGGGATGTCGAGGATGGCGAAGGCGATGAAGAGACAGTGCCCGCTGGAGTCGATGAGGGCTGTCGTCTTCTGGAAGGCGCGGCTCAGGTCGGCCTTGGCCTTCTCGGCCTTAAGCGGATCGGACGCGCCTCCCACGCTCAGGATCTCCGGGGCGATGGTATAGCCGGAGGTGTGATCGGCGCCCATCGTCGAGGTGGCGTAGGTCACGCCGATACCCTTGACGGCACGGGGCTCGTAGGCGGGCATCGCCTGGCCCTTCACCGTGGGGCTGCGTGGGTTACCGAAGGCTTTGGCGACTTCGGCAGCGCCCATGCCCAGGAGCCGGCCCATTGGGGTGCCCTTGCCCATCTTTTTCAAGAGCTTGATCGCGCCATCAGCATCGCCGAAGGGCAGCACGCCCGAGTCCATGGCCACACCGATTGTGACGCCGGCCTCGATCGTGTCCAATCCGTAGGCGTTGCACAGCTCGACCATCTTGCCGATGGCGTCGAGATCGCTGATGCCGCAGTCGGCGCCGAAGGCCCAGTCGGACTCGTACTCGATGCAGGAGACGGCCTCGTTGCCGTCCTTGTCATAGAGCGTGTTGGAGCACTGGATGATGCAGCCGGGGCTGCAGGCATGGTTGTAGATCTCCTTGCCCGTCCGCTCCTTGTTGGTTTCGAAGATGGCCTCGCCGGCAATGTCGGCGGCGCCCTCGAAGCGTCCGCTGCTGAAGCTGCGCGTCGGCAAGCCCCCGGCCTCGTTGAGGATGTTGACCAGAATGGCCGTGCCGTAGGTGTTGAGCCCGCCCTTGGGCTTGGTGATCGCGTGCTCCATCAGGGCTTCGCGCATCTTCTTCTGACCCTGCTTGAAGAGCTCCTCGTCCACGATCTCCACGCCGGGCGCATCGGTCGGATCCACGACGATGAACTTCAGGCCCTTGCTGCCCATCACGGCGCCCAAGCCGCCACGGCCCGAGTAGCGCGTCGGGTTGCGCTTCATATCATTGAAGCAGACGCCGGAGTTGGGATAGCCGAACTCCCCAGACGTGCCGATGCCCGCGACGTGGACCTTCGTGCCGAAGCGCTCGTAGACCTTGGGGTAGACGTCGTAGAGACTCTGGCCCGTGTACTCATCGGCGGGCTCGAAAGTGACCTTGGGTTCGCCGTCCTCGAGGGCGATGTGCGCCATCCAGAAGCTTCCCTGCTCCTTCGGCTGGCCCTCGACGACGATGGCCTTGATGCCCATCCTCGCCACAGCGGGTGCCCATCCGGAGCCGGCGTTAGACTCCTTGATCCCACCGGTCAGGGGTGATTTGGCGCCGACCGAGAGGCGTGCCGAGGTAGGCGCCGAGGTGCCCGTGATCATGCCTGGGGCGAAGACGAGCTTGTTGTTCGGTCCCAACGGGTGGCACGTGGGATTCACCTCGTCGTAGATCAGGGTCGACGTGAGACCCCTTCCCCCGAGCTTCTGATAGCGCTCAGGGACCTCTTCCAGCTTCCACGAACGGTCGGTCATGTTAAGTCGTAACATCCACATAAGTAACCCTCCTAGTCTAGAGATCGGTCTGGGGCACGCTGAATCGCGTGCCGACGGACAAGACAAAAGGAGACAGCCTCCCCATAAGAGCTATGGGAGACTGCCTCCTTTGCAAACACGGCAGGCGTCAGGATCGCTCCCGACACCCTATCGCCCGGCGAACCACGTGGGCCCGAACGGGTCGGAGGCCGCTTTGTGCCAAATGCGCACAAATATGCATCATGGTATGTCATATCCATGATAGAGCCATGATGGGCGACTGTCAAGGTGAAAGTGCCACCTATCCGGAAAGAAGAACATCACGTTGCACCCGTGCGCCGGGGCTATCGCATGAGATCTTCCGGGAGGCTCGGGGGGCTATGGCGTCGCGCGGATGCAGGCGCCCGACAGCCTGGCTGCATTGCGTGAGGCTCATCCGGCTTCGCTGAAGGTGGTCTCCACGCTGAGATCCGGTTGCCTACACCGACGACTGAAGTAGAATGGAGTGCTGATGGATGGGGCATCATGCCCTTTGACTCAAGTACGACCCACGCATGATCTACGGGAGGACATTATGGATGGTTATACGGGAAAGATCCTTAGGGTTGATTTGACGAGTGGATCTATCGACGTCGAGACGCCGGGTGAGTTGTTCTACCGCCGCTACATCGGTGGCGCGGGATTGATCGCCTACTATCTGCTCAAGGAGGTGGATCCGGAGGTGGATCCCTTGGGCCCCGACAATCTGCTGATCTTTGCTGCCGGACCGGTGACCGGTGTGCCGATCGCCGGCGCGGGTCGCAGCGCGGTAGGGGGCAAATCGCCCTTGACCGGCGGCTATGGCGAGGCCGATGTCGGCGGCTTCTTCGGTGCCGAGATGCGGCGCGCGGGCTTCGATGCGGTGGTGATTCGCGGTCAGGCTGAGAGCCCGGTCTATCTGTGGCTACACGATGGTGAGGCTGAGATTCGCCCGGCGAATCACCTGTGGGGCAAGACGACCGGCGATACGCAGGCGGCGGTTCAGGAGGAGTTGGGTGAGCGGACGGCGCGTCTGGCGCTGATCGGTCCTGCGGGCGAGAAGATGGTGCGCTATGCCTGCGTCATCAACGACCTGAAGCATGCTGCGGGTCGTACCGGCATGGGCGCCGTGATGGGCTCGAAGAAGCTCAAGTGCGTCGTCGCACGCGGGCGGGCTCAGGTGCCTGTGGCGGACAAGGAGGGTGTGCAGGCCCTCGCAAAGTACATGAGCACCAACTGGAAGGAGAAGGCGTGGAGCATGCACGAGCTGGGCACGCCCGGTGGGCTGACCGGGCTCCACAAGCAGGGCAAGTTGCCCACCCGCAACTTCCAGGACGGGCAGTTCGAGGGCAACGAGAAGATCGGTGGTGAGGCCCTGCGTGATACCCTGCTGATCGATCGCGGCGGCTGCTACGCGTGCCCGATCCGCTGCAAGCGCGTGGTTGAGGTGAATGACGACGACTATCAGGTCGATCCGCTCTACGGTGGGCCGGAGTACGAGACGCTGGGATCCTTCGGTTCGGTCTGTGGGGTGGACGATCTTCGCGCGATCTCCAAGGCCAATGAGATCAGCAACGCCTACGGATTGGACACGATCTCCGCCGGTATGGTCGTGGCCTTCGCGATGGAGTGCTTTGAGAACGAGTTGCTGACCGTGGAGGATACGGACGGGCTTGAGCTGCGCTTCGGCAACGGCAAGGCGATGGTCGAGATGGTCCGGCAGATCGCCGAGCGCCGGGGTCTGGGGGATCTGTTGGCCGAGGGGTCGACGCTGGCAGCGGAGAAGATCGGCGGTGGCGCCGAGGCCTTCGTGGTGAACACCCACGGGCAGCCCTTCCCGATGCACGAGTGTCGCTCTCGCCATGGACAGGCCCTAGGGTATGCGGTGTCGCCCACCGGTGCGGACCACATGCACAATATGTGGGACGAGGGCCTGGTGCGCGAACCGGTCGGAGAGGGATGGGCATCGATGGGGGTCTATACCTCTGTGCCCGCGACCGAGCTGAATGCCGCCAAGGTGCATGCCTACACGGTGACGGCGAACATGAAGTGGCTGGACAACTCGCTCGGGCTGTGCATGTTCATCCCCTGGACCACCGATCAGAAGGTCGAGATAGTTCGTGCCATCACCGGCTGGGAGACAAACCTGTGGGAGTTGCTCAAGGCGGGCGAACGCTATGTCACGATGATGCGTCTGTTCAACATGCGCTGCGGCTGGACGCGTGAGGATGATGTGCTCCCCGCGCGTATGGCGGAGCCCCATCGCAGCGGCTCGGTCACCGAGAAGCCGGTGATGCCCGAGGTGTTGTCGGAAGCGGTCACTCAGTTCTACGGTATGATGGGATGGGATCCCGAGACCGGGATGCCCACCGACGCGCGGCTTCAGGAGCTGGAGATCGCGTGGGTGGCCTCTCAAGCGTAGGACCATCGCGAACGGTGGAATCCGTTCGACACGATGTCGGCGGGGCGCAAAGATGAGCCCCGCCGACATTTCTGCATCTGCGGTGCCGGTGCAGCGCAGTGCCAAGGATCGCCGGCGCAACTTCCGTCTGGGCGTGATCAACGGGGCCATCTTCCGTATCGGCGACGTCTTTATCGACACGGAGATGGTGCTCACCTGGTTCCTGGCGCAGTTAGGAGCCTCTAACGTGCTGATCGGACTGGTCTCGCCGATTCGCTTCGGCGGTTCCTTTCTGCTGCAGATGCTGGTCTCGGGCTATATGGAGCGCCGGCCCTACAAACTCCCCTTTTATCGGGTGATCTCGATCTTTCGCTGTAGTGTGCTGCTGCTCTTCGCGCTTGCCGTAGCGTTGATCCCCGTCGAAAGCCCTTGGTTGATGGTGGCGTTTTTCGTCGTGTTGACGCTCTTCAGCCTCGGCGCGGGGTTGGTCAATATCCCCTTTATGGACATCGTGGGCAAGGTGGTGCCGCCCCATCGACGTGGCGCCTTCTTTGGGCAGCGTATGTTCTGGGGCGGCATCCTGGCCTTAGCCGGCAGCTCCGTCGTTGGGTTCCTGTTGGCCGAACCTGACGGGTTGCGTTTTCCTCTGAATGTGTCGGTCATGTTCGTCCTGGCGGCGATCTTCTTTGCGCTCACCGCCTGGTCATGGATCCTCGTCAAGGAGCCGCCCAGTCCCGTGGTTCGGTCAGAGGGCGCTGCTCCGGAGGGTCGGGGCAGCCGCGGGCAACTGAGTCGGGGGCTGTCGATCTTCCGGGAGGATCGTCTGTATCGTCGCTATGCCGTTGTGCGCCTGGCCCTATCCGTGGCCGACTGGAGTGCGCCCTTCTACGTCGTCTACGCGCGGGCCACGTTGGGGATCCCTGCTAGCCTGGTGGGGTTCTATCTGGGGGTACGGACTGTCGCGATGATCCTCTCCAACCTGATCTGGGGACGCATCAGCGACGGACAGGGCAACCGCAAACTGATGATCATCACCACATCGATCGGCATGGTTACGCCGGTGCTGGTGTTGTTGACGGGTGCGATTCAGCGGGCTGCACCTGGGACCGGCGGCTGGCTGGGCTACGCCTTCGCCGCCGTCTTCCTGACCGCAGGCGCTTACAGTTCGGGCTCCGGCATCGGGATCACCAACTATCTGCTGGACATCGCACCGGACGCCCAGCGGCCCCTCTATCTCGCGTTCAACAACACCGTCTTTGGCCTGGTGCGCTTCTTGGCCATGTTGGGGGGGCTGATCGTGGATTCGGCGGGCTTCGAGGTGCTCCTGGGACTATCGATCGCTACCTACATCCTGGCCTTTCTGCTCTCTTTCTCGATGGGGGAGCCGCGTTCCGCGGCGAGTTGAGAACCACCTTTCGGCATTCGACCTCTAGGGGCCGCCGAGTGTGTACAAGAGGGGGAATGTGCGCTGATAGGCTCTGCAACTTGATGCTCTGGACCGTGCTGCTGGCGGCAATGGCCGGCTGTGCTGTGTCGCCGATCGATGTGCCGACGTCCGCGCCTGCGGTGACCGCGACGCATGCTGTGCCTCCTTCACCGACGCTGGTGCCGACCTCGCCGCCACCGCCCACCGCTACGCCCCTGCCGCCTGACACCGGTTGGATGAATCTTCATCCGGGCATCGAGGTGCGTAGTCTTGACGTAGCCGCGGGGCAGTTCACGGAGCGGATCACGGTGGCCCGGATTGATCCGGCGGTGGTGCGACTTGAGGTCTTCTATGTGCCGCGGATCGCTTACCCGGTCAGCGGTTGGGCTCGGCAGCTCGGTGCGCTCCTGGTCGTCAACGGTGGCTACTTCACGCCGGAACAGATCGTGACGGGGCTCACGGTGGTCGATGGACAGCCCTACGGCACGCCTTTCGGCGACTACGCCGGCATGGTCGCGGTAGGCCCCGATGAGACGGTCTCGGTGCGTTGGCTGAGAACCCGGCCCTATGACCCGGCGGAGCCCCTGAAGAGCGCGATTCAGAGCTTTCCGTTGCTGGTGCACCCCGGCGGTGGGGTGGGCTTTCCCTCCGATGGTGACGACGGACGCACGTCGCGTCGCACGGTGGTGGCCCAGGATCAGCAGGGGCGCTTGCTCTTCCTCATCGCACCCCGTGGCTACCTGAGCCTGCACGCGCTGTCGGTCTGGCTGGCAGGCAGCGATCTTGACATCGATGTGGCGCTCAACCTTGACGGGGGGACCTCTTCCGGCTTCTGGATGACCGGCGGTCCGCAGATCGACTCGCTGATCTCGGTGCCGGTGGCTATCGGGGTGTTTGCGCGTTAGCGACGGTCACTCACGATGACGGGCTCGAGGGATAGATAGTCACCCGTCGCTACACCGTCGACTGTGACGGGCAGCCTCTCGCCGGAGAACCGGTACATCCCGATGCGCAGACCGTAGCTGCCCGGTTCGATGCTGTGCGGCAGGAGGACGCCGTAGCGGTCGACGATGAGCTTTTCCGGTGTCCATGCCCACGTGGGTAGCAACCCTCCCTGCGGCTCCATATCGGTCTGGGCGACCAGCCCACCTTGTTCATCTACGAGGTGCACGAAGACCTTGAGCGGTTCGGCAAGTGAACGCTCGGTGCGCCAGAAGAGGGTCAGCGGCAGCACGTCGCCCGGCTGCCACGTCCCGGCGGGCAGATGGTAGCCCATCAACTCGATCTCGCCGTCGTGATGCGGATGTCCCAGCTGCGCGCTCAATTCGATGCCGGGCGCGCTCACCGAGGCGCCTGTGCCGTAGCGCGCGAGGCGCACCGACGTGATCCACGTATCGCTGGCCTTGAAGGCGCGTCGTGCCAGCTCGTGCTCGATGAGGCGTTCAGGGTCCGATTCCAGATCGCCCCAATAGAGCACGAAGAGTCGTCCGCCGTCGTGCGTCGCTGTGATCTCATCGACCCAGCGCTGGGCTCCTTGAGGGTCGGGACGATAAGGTGCCGGATAGACCGGTAACGCATCGCCCGCCGTCTCGCGATAGTAGTAGGTGAAGACCTCCCACTGGTTCGGTGCGCTGAGCAGGATGGCGTCCCCCTCGCGTCCCTCAGCCCGGATGAGCGCCGCAACGCCGCGATAGTCATCGCGCTGATAGGCTGGGTCGTTGTAGAGATGGTGGAGCGAACGCGCCGCGACAGGCAGCAGCGTCAGGGCCATGATCAGGGCCAGGATCCGGCTCAGGCGCCGGATGCCGCTGCGTGCGCTCTGCCCCAGCCATCCGTCGAGCGGGGCTGCCAGGGCGACGCAGAGCGGCGCCACGCTGACCATCAGGAACTTGAGGTAGGCCGGGCGGTAGATCCCCGCCCCCACAATGACCGCCGGCGGGATGAGGGCCATGCCTAACGCTGACCAGAGCGCAAAGCGCCTCACGGGCTTGCGGGCCGCGTGCAGCGACATCCATAGCGCCAGCAGGATCAGGAGCCCGGCGGCGATCAGCGTGGGAAGCGGGACGGGATCCGGCAACGTGATGCCCGCGATCAGCGTCTGCACCATGGCGCCCGCTGCCCGGCCCGGGGCGAGGTCGGGAGGTCGCCATCCGCCGGCGCGCAGCGCGATGGGGGCCCACGGTAGGAAGGCGAGCCCCCCAATGATGTGAGCCAGCAGCCAGCTGCCGAGGAGCCGCCGATGTTGACCCGTGCGCCCCAACAGCCAGGCCGGGCCGAAGGCAAGGTTGAGCCCTGCCAGGGCCAGAACATAGGCGTACTGTGTGTAGAGCCCCAGGGAGATCGTGGCACCAAGGGCCACTACGGCCGGCAGGAGGGGGCGTCGCGTCGGGCGCCGACCACCGCCCGTGACCGGCAACGGTCCCTCAGCTCGTGCGACGAGCGCAATGGCGGCCCACAGCGTGAGGGCCGTGGCGAGGCCCAGTTGGGCATACATCCGCGCCTCTTGCCCATAGCTGACGGCTAAGGGATGGATGGCGGCCGCGACGGCTGCGCCGTAGACTGTGGCGCCGCCGACCGTGGTGGCGCCAGGTCGTCGCCTTGCGGCATCTTGACTCACCACGGATGCGACGACCGCGACCACGGCGACCATCACCACGCCACTCAGCGCCGAGTAGGCGCGCAGCGCGAACTCGCTCTCTCCCGCCACGGCGCGCCAGACGTGCAGTCCCAAGTAGTAACCCGGGGGATGGATATCGCCCGCGGCACCCTCGATGATCAGCGCGATGGGGCGTTCGACAAGGCGCGCCGTGTTGCCCTCATCGTTCCAGAAGGACTGCTCGCCCAGGCGGTGGACGCGCAGCGCGGTCGCCAGGAGGAGGATCAGGATGAGGGGAGCAAAATACCGAGCCGGTGACCTTCGCCGCTCCGGATCGCGGAGCCAGGGGCGCGCCATCGTCGGACTGTCAGCTTCCTCGCGGAGCGGCAAGATCCTCGGTCAGGATGAAGCGCTCCAACGCTACCGCGGCGCCATCCGCCTCAAGAGGTGGGGCGACCCAGCCGGCGACGTCCTTGACCTCGTCGACCGCATTGCCCATCGCCACGCCGTTCCCGGCCCAGGTGAGCATCGCCACATCGTTCTGCTGGTCCCCGATGGCCAACACGGCGTCGGGAGAGATACCCTCTCGTGCGGCAAGCCACGCCAGCGCCTGTCCCTTGTTGACCCCCTTGGGGACGACCTCGATGAAGTTGCGGTGCGATTGTACGATGTCCGCCGACGTTCCGAAGTGGGCGTTCAGGCTACCGGCGATGTCCGGTATCTCCTCGGGCTCGGCGACATAGAGGACCTTATCCGGTCGACATGTGTCGAGCACCCTCATCAACTCGGACGCCTCGATTGGGTCAGGCCCCAGGAACTTCTCGTAGTAGTCGACCGCGTAGCGCAGGCCGTCGACGAAGAGCCGCCCGTCGGCATAGAGGATCGTATGCCATCCCCTCTCGCGTCCCAACGCGATGGCTTGACCTGCCAGATCGTCGGGCAGGGTGATCCGATGGAGGACCTCGGTAGCCGGTCCCTGGATCCATCCCCCCTGGTAGCAGATCAGGGGAGCGTCGAGGTGTAGATCTCGCGCAAACGGCGCCGTGGCGCTGAACATGCGTCCGGTCGCCAGCGTCACCATCACGCCTTCTTGCACGGTAGCGTCAATGGCGGCCCTGACGCGCCGGCTGATGGCTAGATCAGCGCCCATCAGGGTCCCATCCAGATCGAGGGCGACGAGTCGAATCATGTCGTGACCGCTTACTGCATCAGCAGGATCGAGACCACGGCGGCCCACAGGCTGAACACCGTGATCAAGAGCCCGCCCCAGAGGAAGTAGGAGAGGGCTCGCTCCCGACGATAGAGGGCGATGCCCAAGCCACTGTTTACCACGGCGAAGAGGGTGCCTACCAGAGCAAGGTAGAAGATGCGTGCCGAACGGGTGATGAGCAGTGGCTCTCCCGTTGGGGTGAAACGCAGTGCGATCTCTGCGGGCAGATAGGGATAGCGCCAGCTGAGCAGACCCACGAGTAGGACCAGCAGCGCGAAGCTACCGCCCAGCATCACGAGGGCCCACCGATCACGCCAGATCGGCCAATCCAGGAACTCAGGATGACGTGACCGTTCCTCGACCTCCTGCGTGGGCCCCATCTCCAATCGCTCGCGTAGGGCGGTGAGAAAGCCCTCGGTATCGACGGGCGAAATGGCGTAGGCCAGCGTCTGGGTGCGCACTACGACCTGGTGCTTGGGCCTGTCGGTCGCGTAGAAGAGGATCGGAGATGCGTCTTGACCGTTGGCCTCGCCTGGGTCGGCGGCCTGGTCGTCCGGCGCTGAGATGCTCCCGAGCGCGACAAAGTAGCCGGGCCATCTCAAGCTTGATCGGACGCGCAGGTGAGGCAACTTGCTCCCCGACAGGACCTCCTGGATCGCTCCCATGGGGATCTGATGTTCGACCGGTCCCCAATGGATGGTCAGCGCGTTGCGGTTGAGCTCGTAACCGGCGTTGATCAGGCCCCAGAGCTGGTAGACAATGCGGATCGCCAAGCCGAGGGTGAGGCAGGCACCGAGGGCCAACAGGAAGACCACGATCGAGAGCGGGCTGGTGACCGCCGCCACCACAAGGCCCGCCGTCGCGGCGATCAAGATCACCGCAAGCACCAGGCCGACGATCCAGCCCTTGCGGATGGCCAGATTCCAGGTGTTATCCACCGGCTACCTAGAGCTCCTGGCGCGACTCGAGCGCACGTGCAAGGGTGACGGCATCGGCGTATTCAAGATCGCCGCCGACCGGGAGACCTCGTCCCAGGCGTGTGACGCGGACGCCAAGGGGTTTCAGCCGCTGGACGAGATAGGCTGCCGTATAGTCGCCCTCACTGGTGGGGTTCGTCGCCAGGATGATCTCCTTGATCGCTCCCTCGCGGACACGTGTCTCCAGCTCCGCGATGCGCAGGTCCTCGGCGAAGATACCCTCAAGGGGTGAGAGCGCGCCATGGAGGACATGGTAGACACCGTGGAAGTTGTCCGTGCGTTCGAGGGAGAGCATGTCCATGGGTTCCTCGATGACACAGACAAGGCCCTGATCGCGCGTCGGATCGGCGCAAATCGGGCAGGGATCCTCCTCGGTGACGCTGTAGCAGGTGGAGCAGTAACGCGTATGGTTGACCAGGCTCTGGAGGGTCTCTGCCAAGCGCAGGGCGAGCTCCGATTTGCCGCGCAGCAGGAAGAAAGCCAGGCGCGAGGCGGTCTTCGGTCCGATGCCGGGCAACTCGGCGAAGGTGTCGATCAACTGCGTCACGGAGGGCGGTATGGCGGCGTTGGTCATAGCATCTGGGTCCTTATGCGTCCGAGCGGCATAGGCGATGGGACGCCTGTGCCTACAGTCCCGGGATGCCCAGTCCGCCCGTAAGCGCTGACATCCGCTCGGCGACCATCGCCTGCGCCTTCTGGATGCCCTCGTTCACGGCAGCCAGAACCAGGTCCTGGAGCATGTCCACGTCCTCGGGATCGACGACCTCGGGTGCGATCTTGATCTGCTGGACCTCAAGGGCCCCGTTGATCGCCAGGGTGACCATACCGCCACCGGCGGTGACCTCGATCACCTCTTGATTCGCCTCTTCCTGGATGCTCTCCATCTGGCTCTGCATCTGCTGGACCTGACGCATCAGATCCTTGGGATTCATGCCGGGTGGTCCACCACCATATCGACTGCCTCGACGTGCCATGGTCTCTCCTTGTGTAGATGGTTGGGTTGGTCGTCTTACGAATGCGTGCGCGCTACGGCGCCTAGCTCTTCTTGCGCCCGCCGGATCAGCTCATCCTCCTCAGGTGGAATGCTGTCCGCCTTGCGCGCGCTTACCGCGCCGGCTTTAGCGGTGACCGCTCCACCTGGTGATCCGGCCCAGTCCTCTGCCAGCAGGCAGCGGATGATGACCTGCCGCTGGAAACTCCGCGCGAGGAGCTCCTCGAGCCGTCGTAGGTTGGACTCCTGAGATACCTTGTCGCAGTGAAAGGCATGCTGGAAGGTCAGCACAAGGCGTCCCTCGGCGTCCGTGCCTCCGACAGAGGCGTCGCGTAACAGGGCACCCAGGGTCACGGGCTGCACCTGCTTGATGATCTCCTGCCAATTGGCCGTGACGCTCTCCAGGATTGCCGGATCGAGCGTGCCCGACTCGGATACCGACCCTGTTGCAGGAGGCGTCGCATCGGGAGCGGGCGTAGGCTTGTCAGCCTGGCTGGTCTGTTCTGTGGCCGGGCGTTGAGGCGTCTTGGTCTCGCGCACCGGTGGGGATGCCGCCGGCGTGACGGTCGCCCTCTCCCGGACTCGCGGGGCCACGACCTCGGCGCGCTGTACGGCTTGCTGCATGGCCTGTACAGGGGCTGCCGGTTGCAGAGTGGCCTCCACGAAGGCCAGCTCCAGCGGAAGCTGGGGTTGCCAGCCGGTACGCTGCTTGGCCGCGACGTCGCTGAAGAGGCGGACCGCCTCGACCACGCGCTCCGGATCCGTCTTCTGTGCCATCTCCGCGAAGATCGCGCGTTCCTCGGAGGTGGGATCGGTCCAGGTGTGCGCGGCGCCCAGCCGGATAAGGAGCAGCCCGCGCAGGAAATCTGCCGTCTGGCGGGCGAGTTGCCGTGGGTCGGCGCCTCCATCCACGGCGCGGTTGATGACGTTGAGTCCCTCTGTGAGGTCGCCCTCGACCCAGGCGGCGAGCAGCGACCGGACCACTTCGCGCCGCTCCGCCCCCAGCATGAGGCGGACATAGTCAGCCGTCACCTCACCCGCTGCCGACATCTGGTCGAAGAGGCTGATCGCATCTCGCATACTGCCCGTTGCCGTCCGGGCGATCAACTCGAGGGCTTCCGGTTCTGCGGTGACCCCTTCGGCCTCCGCGATGGCCTCCAGACGCTGCACCAGCGCGCTAAGCGGGATACGGCGAAACTCGAATCTCTGGCAGCGCGAAAGAATCGTCTCGGGGATCTTGTGGGCCTCGGTCGTGGCGAGGACGAAGATGACGTGCTCCGGCGGCTCCTCCAGCGTCTTCAGCAGCGCGTTGAAGGCTGCCGTGGACAGCATGTGCACCTCATCCACGACGTAGACCTTGTACGTGGCTTGCGTGGGGCGGTAGCCCACCTTCTCAAGTAGGTCGCGGATGTTGTCCACGCCTGTGTTGGACGCCGCGTCGATCTCGACGAGGTCCATCAGGCGCCCGGCATTGACGGCTTCACAGATCTCACAGCGGTTGCAGGGGCGTTCAGAGGCCTCCGCCCGGCAGTTGACGGCTTTGGCGATCAGGCGAGCGGTGGTAGTCTTGCCGATACCGCGGGGTCCGGCGAGCAGATAGGCGTGGTGGATGTGGCCTGTCTGGAGCGCGTGGCGCAGGGTCTGGACGATGTGTTCCTGGCCCACGACGTCGTCAAACGTCTGCGGACGCCACTTGCGGTAGAGCGCTTGAGCCATCGATGCCTCCCCCTGAGATTGAGGTTAGTCTATCACGGTTGCAGTGCGAGGCAAGCAGTGGCGCTCGGCGCTGAGACAGCAAAAACCGGGGGCGTCCCAATTACCCCCGGTTTGCCAGAAGGAGGAGAATCTCTGTCTACGGTCCCGACTCCGTATAACCCTAATATACTAATCTTATACCTATTGTGCTTGACGCTAACCTGACGCTTGCCTTACGGTGTGCTGCTGCGGGCGCGCAGCTGACCACAGCCCGCGCGGATGTCGGCGCCGCGCCCAAGCCGCAGGGTGTAGGGGATGTGCTTCTGATCGAGGAGTTCGGTGAAGGCTTCGATGCGATCAGGCGACGACGGGTTGCCAACATATCCCTCCGTGGGGTTGAGCGGGATCAGGTTAACGTGGGCCAACATGCCCGTGACCCGTGCTGCGAGTGCCTGGGCCTGCTCGGGCGTGTCGTTCACACCCTCGATGAGCACCCATTCGAAGGTGACCTGGCGGTTGGTCCGCTTGATGTAGTCCTGTAGGGTGGCAAAGAGGGCGTCCAGACCGTAGCGTTGGTTGATCGGCATCAGCGTATTGCGGAGCTTGTCGGTCGCTGCGTGCAGCGACACGGCGAGGTTGACCTGGATGTCCTCTGCCGTAAACCGCCGAATGCCCGGCACGATCCCCGCCGTACTGAGGGTGATGCGCCGTTGGCCCATCTGCAGTCCCTCCGGATCCATCAACCGGTAGATCGACTTGAGGGTATTGTCGTAGTTGAGCAGCGGTTCGCCCATCCCCATATAGACGACGTTGGTCAGCCGCTGATCCTGGGCGCGCAGTTCGCGCTCCAAGTGCAGGACCTGGGCCACGATCTCACCGCTGCTCAGATGGCGGCGAAAGCCCATCTGGCCTGTCGCGCAGAACTGACAGCCGACCGCACAGCCGACTTGGGTGGAGACGCAGGCTGTGCGCCGGTCGATATAGCGCATCAGTACGACCTCGACCTGCTCACCGTCGTGAAGCTCCAGCAGGTCTTTCCTGGTCTCACCGTCGATCGCCTCCTGGACCGCCAACACAGCAGGTACGTCCAGGCGAGTCTCCTCTTGGAGCCGGGCCCGCAGCGCCTTGGGGAGAGAACTCATCTGCTCGACCTCGGTCGCCAGATGCTTGTAGAGCCACACCCAGACCTGTTGGGCACGATAACGTGGTTCTCCCCACGTGGTGAGCAGCGCCTCGATCTCGCCGGCGTCCAGGTCGTACAGGTTAGGCTTGGGTTCGGGCATCATTGACCTCAATTCTCACGGATGGGTTTCCTGCCCCTAATCATATCACGTTCTCGGCGTTCAGGTGCATGCCGATGCCCACGCGGCGATCAATGCGGGCAGGTCTTCCATCACGATGGTGGGCTGGATCGGCGAGTCGGCGAGGGCCTCACGCTGCGTGATGCCCGTCAACACCAGGGCGGTCGGCATGCCGAGGCGAATGCCGCCGAGGATGTCGGTGTCAAGCCGGTCCCCAATGACCAGGGTCGTGTCGGACGTGGTGCCCATCTGCGCCATCGCTTGCTGATAGAGTGGGGGCGCGGGCTTGCCGATGACGGTGGCCTTGACGTCCGTGGCGGCCTCAAGCGCGGCGATTTGCGCGCCGTTGCCGGGAGCCAGTGCGGCCTCTAGAGGGAAGGTCAGGTCGGGATTGGTCGCGACAAAGCTCGCCCCTTCGAGGATCATGCGTGTCGCGAGCGCCAGCTTGTGCCACGTCAAGGCTCGATCCCATCCCACGGCGACCACGTCGACATGGGGCAGGGTCGGGTCTGAGGGCGTCACCCTATCGTTGATCGCAAGGCAGGTCAGGCCGTGGTCTTTCAGAGCCGTCGTGACGCCGTGATCGCCGATGGCGTAGACGCTCGCGCCCGGCTGTCGCTCGGCAATGTAGTGGGCCGTGGCCACAGCGGAGTTCAGGATGTGCGCTTCAGTCGTCTGGACGCCCATGCCGGCGAGTTTCTGTCGGTATTGCGACGGCGTACTGCTGGAGTTGTTGGTGACCAGCCGATAATCCACGCCCAGCTCTCCGAGAAGCGCCAGGAACCGCGCGACGCCGGGTAGAGGGGTTGTGCTCCGCCACAGCACGCCGTCCATATCGCAGATCACCCCACGGATCTCGGACCACTTGAGGGCGTCACCGGCAGCATCGGCTTTCGCCTGGAGGCGCCGGTAGGTCTCGGGCGTGTCTGCATCCGTCAGGACGCCGGCATCGGCGACGGGAAGATGGGCGATGCTTGCAGCATGTTGCTCGAAGAGCACGCGTCCTCCGACGTCGCCCGAGAGCGTCGCCAGCTGTTCAAAATAGCGCCGTGCGAAAAGCACCGGGGTGCCGCGTTCTCCCTGGGGAGATCGGGGGATGATGATGCCCGCACCGCTTGTACGCCACATCTCGACGTACCTCTGCAGGAGCCGCGGTGTGATGAGGGGTTGGTCGATGGGGATGAAGAGCGCGGCTTGGGTCGTCGGTGGCAGGGCTGCGATGCCGACGTTCAAGCTGCTGCTCAGCCCCTCCTGCCAACGGTAGTTTCGCAGGATCTGCACGGGGCGAGATGCAAGGTGGGGCATCACGGCATCGGCGCCCGATCCCACGACGACCAGCACGGG
>CAZYYC010000026.1:24872-27636 GCA_964650935.1 uncultured Anaerolineales bacterium | reverse complement strand
CAGCGGTGGTCTGACGAAAGCGCTACGTTGAGCTGCCGTTTGATGCCCACCGTGGCGGGTTACCGCTCAGGGGTCTTCCGCGGAAGACCCCTGAGCGGGATGGCTGGCGGTGGCGCCGCGTTGAACATAGGGGCTTGTGACGTTTTTGAGACGGTGGGGTGCTAGGGTAGGTGGTGAAAACGGGCTACGGTCGCTGCAGTCTTGTGAAAGGCCGGGCCGGGCGAGCGGGTGGATCAAGACCAAGAAGCGGACTAGGGAGGATGATGCATGACCTATCGACGGGTGGCTGTGTTGGTGGTAGGACTCATCTTGACGTTGGGATGTGCGCTATTGGGTGGGCGGGAGGTGGCGCCGCCGGAGGCAGCGGTCGAGCCGACCTCTGTGGTTGAGGCGGCGGCGACGCCGACGGCGCGGCCGGCTGATGAGGATGAGCCGGCTGCCACCACGGGCGATCTGGTGCGCAGTGAGACGGGGGGCTTTGCCTGCCGCGAGATCCCCGGCTTTATGGTTGAGGCGACGGATGAATCGGTGGTGATGATCGCGCCCAGCGCCGGCGAGGACGGCCCGGCGTTGCTCATGATGGGGGGCGAGTTCTGGGAGGGGATGACGGTCGAGGAGCTGCTCGAGATCTTCGCCGATGACGAGGATCTGAGCACGGGCGAGGCGCGCAGCGTGATGGTCGCCGGTGCGCCGGGGTTGGATGCCGAGCAGTCGGGTGATGGCGTGCGGGGACGTCTGATGGCGCTGATGCCGTCCGCAACTCAGGGTTTCATCCTGATGGCGCGGGCGCCCGAAGGCCGTTGGGCGGAGTTCGAGCCGCTGCTGAGCGGCGTGATCGAGTCGCTCTCCTTCTTCGCGCCGGTGGCCGGAAGCGTGGGGAGCGGCGTGGCCGAGATGCCGGCAGGGCTCGACGCACCGGCGGAGCTGAATGCTCCGGTGGGGTGGCGCGTCTTCTCGGATGCCAACGAGGTGCGGGGCCTGGTCTACCACGACGGCACGGTCTATGCCGCGGGGCTTGGCGGCATGGTTGCGTGGGACGTGGCGGCAGGTACCGGGGTGAAGAGCACCACGCTTGATGGTCTGGGCCAAATCAGCGTCCGCGACGCCGTCTATTGCGAGGTGCCGCTGACGCCCGGTGGGCCGCTGCGCGAGGCGGTGGTGGTGGGCACCGGTGAAGGACTGAGCGCCTACGATGTGGAGGACGCGCGTTGGGTCAAGCTCGATCCGGGCTTGGAAGGGTTCCCTCTGAGCTCGCGGGTTTCGCGCCTGTTCTGTGACAGCGCTCATCAGCGGTTGCTGATGAGCAACGATGGCCTGGGCATTTGGGATTTCGGCGAGGGCAGCTGGCAGCGGATCACGACACGCGACGGGATGTTGTGGAACGAGGCGCGTGGGATCGCCGTGCGCGGCGATGAGATCTGGGTGGGATCCGGCTACAACGGCATCTCGGTGATCACCGATGGGGTGGTGACTGCGACCTATGACGAGGAAGGTGGTTTGCCCAGCAACCGCGTTCATGCGCTGGTCGTCGACCGGGATGGTCAGACGCTGTGGATGGGGACCGGAAAGGGGCTCGTGCGGTTCAGCGGAGGGCAGTGGACGCTCTATGGTCCGGACGAGGTCGAGGGTATGCCGCGCGGGAGCCTGTATTATGTGATCCAGGCGGCGGACGGCTCGCTCTGGGTCGGATCGGAGACGGGCACGGTGTGCCGTTTGGACCCGGCGACGAAGATCTGTACCGACGTGTACCGGGCCGAGACACGCAACCCCTACGTGGCGGCGCTGACCCTGGACGATGAGGGGGCGCTCTACTTCAGCGACGGACGGTGGGCCGTTCACACCCAGGCTGCAGGCGGCTGGCAGACCTTGGTGTACCCGGGAGAGGTGGTGGCCTCGAACTTCGTCGATGCCATCGCCGAGGACGCCGACGGGATGCTATGGATCGGGACGAATGGCGGGCTGCAGCGCCTCGATCCCGCCGACCCCGACGGTGCCTGGGAGACCTTTGATCCCGAGGATGGGACGGGGGGCGGGCGCGCCCGAAGCATCGCGCCGGCGCCGGACGGCACGCTCTGGTTCGCGATGGTGAACGGCGACGCGACGCGCTTCGGAGGGGATGCGTGGAGCACGCGCGAGGGCTTGCGCAGCGCGAATGTGGTCGCGGCGGACGCACAGGGACGGGGCTGGTTCGGCACCAACGACGGGATCGTCATCTGGGATGGCGACGGGTCGACGGTGCTGGGCGAGGCCGATGGACTGCCCAATGCGCGCGTCCTGGCCCTGGTGGCCGATGGGGAGACGATGTGGATCGGCACCGGCGCCGGCGTGGCGCGGTGGGAAGCCGGCACGATCGAGGTCGTGCTCACCAAGGAGTCGCCGGCTCTGGGCGGCGGCTACGTGCAGTCGCTGGCCCTGATGGGGGATGGAAGCCTGCTCGTCGGGACGATGGGCGCGCTGGCACGGTACGATGGGGCCGGAGCCACCCGCCTCGAGGGCGCCGGTGGGGGCGTGCGCAGCATCGCCGTGAGCCGGGAGGGTCGCATCTGGATCGCCTGCACGGCGGGCTTGTCCTTCTCCGACGATGGGGGCGCGACGTGGACGACGTGGACGGCGGCGGATGGCCTGCCCACCACGTTTGTCAATGCGGTCTACGCGGATCGCTACGGCTCCCTGTGGATCAGCGGCGGGGGTGACGGTGCCGGCGGCGGGCTGGCACGCTACGTGCCCTAGGAGGGCTCGGCAACCAAGCCGGGTCGGGACGCCC
>CAZYYC010000026.1:0-24862 GCA_964650935.1 uncultured Anaerolineales bacterium | reverse complement strand
CCGACCCCGACTCATGAGGGGCAAGGAGGCGCTATGGAACCCGAACAGGAGCCGGAGTTGCCGCGGTACATCGCGTACCTGCTGCGCCTCTGGCAGGTGCGTGATGGGGAAGGCCTCGTGTGGCGCGCGTTGCTGGAGCGTCCCGGCAGCGGTGAGCGGCTGGGATTCGCCTCGGTCGATGAGCTGTTCGCCTATCTAGCGACGGAGACCGGTCATCCGATTGACAAATAGGACGATGGATCTATAATTAAAGCGAATACGAAGATCCATATAACGTTGGAGGTGATGGGATGACGACTGAAGTAACGAAGAAGCGACAGCCGCGGGTGGTGGTGTTTTCGACGCCTACGTGTCCTCATTGTCGAACGGCGAAGCGTTATCTACAGCAGAAGGGCATTCGATTCACAGATGTCGACGTGTCGCGCGATGATCGCGCTGCCCGCGACATGGTGCGGATCAGCGGGCAGCAGGGCGTGCCCGTGATCACGGTGAACGGGCGTCCTGTGGTGGGATTCGACCGACAGAAGCTCGATCGGATGCTGGATGCTTGAGGCCGGAGGTCGGCTACCCGGGAGGGTGGTCAGCTGAGGTCAGCCGGTGAGCAAGGTAGGCGGAGCCCCTGGGGCTCCGCTTCTTCTTTGTCAGTGTGACCTGGACTTGGGTATAATGGCGATCACGCTGAGCCCCAGCTCGTTGAGCTCGTCGTCATCTCGCACGACAGGGTCGAGCAGGTAGGCGGCGAGTATCAGCCCCGCACCGACGAAAGCGCCCAAGAGGATGCGGATCGCCGGGCCGACGAGACGGGCACGCAGGGAGGGCGACAGTGGAATGGGCGCCGGCGTGTCGGCAAGGCGGGCGACCTGCCCGATATTGCCCATCTGGGGGAAGGCGACCGGTCCGGCGGCGAGCAACTCGTCACCCACGATGGCGGCCATGAGGCGCAGCTGATCGGGATCGGGCCACGTGAGATAGACGACAAAGACGGACTGGACATTGTCGGTGGCGATGGCGCCCTGGACGGCGTGGGGCGGGATCTCGAGACCCGCCTCCGCGAGCCGTTCGGCGACGCCCTCGGCGAAGCGGGCGGTCACGGCATAGTCGGCAAGCCCGTTCGCGATATACTCGGAGGCGAGCCAGGCGTAGTAGCGATCGTAGTCGGCGGAGAGCTCAGCAGCGGGTGTCCCCCCGGCAGTGAAGCGGAAGACGGCCTGGTAGGTGGTGCCGGGCGGGCGATAGGTGAGGGCCGTGTAGGCCCCCACGATCACGACCGGGATGGCGCCCAGCCACCACCAGCGGGCGATTGCTCTCACAAGTTGTCTGTAGGTCATCGTCTCCTCGCCGTCCTGGATTGGTGCCCATTCTACTGTGGTTGACGGGGAGGACAACCGGGCGGAGGGAGAGGGAGGCAGGATGTCACGAGTACGGCGTACGGCATTTGACCATTTCGGCCTGGTCGCAGGCATCTACGATCGGGTGATCACGACGTCGGCGGCGGAGCGGCTCCGCTACCTGGCGCAGCTCGGGCCGGAGGATCGTCTGCTGGACGCAGGCGGCGGGACCGGGCGCATCGCGACGGAGCTCCGCGAGCACGTCGGTTCGCTGGCGGTCTTTGACCTCTCCTATGGGATGCTGCGGGAAGCCGCGCGGAAGGACGACTTGACGCCCTGTCAGGGAGCCGTCGAGGCGCTGCCCTTCGGCGACGGAGCCTTTACGAAGATCGTGGCGGTGGACACCTTTCATCATTTCGGGCGACAATCCGCCGCCGCTCGTGAGCTGCTGCGCGTGCTGGCGCCGGGTGGGCGGCTGGTGATCGAGGAGCCCGACATCCGGTGCGGTTCGGTGAAGCTGGTCGCTCTGGGGGAACGGTTGGCGCTGATGCGGAGCCGTTTCCTGCGCCCGGACGCGCTGATGCGGCACTTCGAGGCGCCGCAGACACGGATGAGGTTGGTCGAGGAGGCGCCGAACTACTGGGTGGTCGTGGAGAAGGCGGTATGATCGCAGATGGTGGAGGATGGGCAAGGATGGACATAGGGCGAACACGGCCGAGACGGCGCCATCTGGGACGCCTGGTGCTTGTGGTCGGGCTCTTGGTGGTGAGCTGCGGGCGGCCCGGGGCGGCGGCGATCGAGGAGCTTGAGGTGCTCACCGGCGTCGTGGGGCGGGTGGTGGTCTTTGAGGCGGAGGACTGCGATCTCTGCGCCGAGCTCGATGCGGAGCTGTTAGCGCCGCTGCAGACGCGCTGCGGGTCTAGCCTCGAGGTGAAGAGGGTAGCGGTGGACACGCCGGAGGGGTTCGAGGCCTTCGTGGCGACGGAGCGGGCCCTGATCGGTGAGGCGGGGCGTTGGGATCTGCCGACGATTGTGGTCGATGAGCTGTACCTGACGGGCGAGTCGGCGATCCGCCGGGAGTTGGTCCCCTACCTTGCGTGCGTCTTCGCGGCGGGGGGCAACGATTGGCCGCAGGTGGCGGAACTCACCACCATTGCGTCAAGCGGCGGCGATCCGTTTGCCTCCGGTGAGGACGCGGGGCTTTGCCTGATGGACGAAGGCGCTCTTGCCGACGGGAACGCGGCGATCTGCGCGGCCCCGTCGCCGCTGTTTGTGCTCACCTTTGGCGAGCCCGATTGCGATGATCGGTGCAGCCGCACGCGCTACGACCTGCGCTATCTGGCGGGGGTCTACCCGCAGTTGGTCGTCGATGAGCGCGATATCACCGAGGAGGGTGCGCTCGCCGAGGCGGTGGGCGCGAAGCTGGGGATACCCGAGGCAGAGCGGTCGTTGACCCCGATGGTGATTGTGGGGGAGGATTACCTGGTGGGCGACGCGGTGACGCCGGCGGCGCTACGGGAGATGTTGGCGGCGTATGCCGAGGGTGGGGCGCCGGCGTTCTGGTACGAAGCGCCGAAGTGAGATCATGCCGGGAGTCAAACCTCCCGGTGCCGGGAGTCAAACCTCCCGGTGCCGGGAGTCCAGCCTTCCGGTGCCCGCGGGTGAGCCGGGCTAAGCAGCCGGCGGATCGGCGGACTGCCCCTCGCCGTCCTGGGGCTCCGGCGGCGTCGGCTGCGTGAGAGCTTGGTACTCGCTAGCCGAGATGAACTCACCACCCTCGATGTGCTGCTGGAGGATGCGATAGGCCGCATCGAAGCGGACCGTCGCGTGCATCAGCGAGAAGCAGGTGCCATCCATCATCTCCTTGTGGAGGTGGAACTCACCGGTGTCGTAGTCGCGCTGCAGGTCGTTGTGCTTGTCGACGCGGATGCGAAGAGGCGTGCCGCAGCGCGCGCATTTCGCGTAGAGATAAATCCCGGTCGGGTCATGCGGCGCCGCACCGGCGCCGCCGAAGAGCAGGTCTCTGATCTTGCCTAGGATGCCCATGTCTCCTCCTGGTAGATGGACTCCATCGACGCCTTGATGTGCGATACCTCGCTCGTGATCTGAGCCTGCACCGCACCACGGACGAGGGGCAAGCCGAGGACCCGGCGCGCGAGCGAGCGGTCGCTGCCGATCTCAAGCCTCAGATCCGTCGTGCCGTCGAGCCGTGGTGCGAGGGAGAAGCGCCCCCAGACATCGGGTAGGGGCTCGCGGAGGACAAAGGTGAAGTCGGTGTCGCCGATCTCGGTGAGCTCGAACTTGAGGGTGAGGCGCACGCCGTGGAAGCGTTCCTCGGTCCGGAAGCGCGCGCCGGGCTCGCCGAAGTCGCCCTGCGTGAAGGCGAAGCCGTGATGGGTGTCAAACTGATAGCGCTCAGGGTGATCAGCCAGCGACATAAACCACGTGCGGGCTTGGGCGGGGCGCACATCAACGGAGGTCGACGCCGTGAACAGGGGTGGGGTGGTCATCAGGTGATCTCCTCATCGCGTGGCACGACGGCCGCGCCGGGGCACGCCTCAGGGAGGAATATGTAGCCGATGCCCGGGCGTGTTCGGATGATCTGGGGTTCGGCAGGGTCGCCCTCGATCTTCTGCCTCAGGCGGTGAATGGCCTGCCACAGCAGATGGGCATCCTCCTGGTCAGCGCCCCAGATGCGGTCGAGGAGATGCTCGACGACGAGCACGCGCCCGGCGTGGGTCACGAGTTCGACGAGCAGGCGGTACTCGGTGTTGGTGAGGTGGATCTCATCGCCACGTAGATAGAGGCGGCGGGCGGACAGGTCGAGGTGTAGATCGCCGAAACGGCACTGTGTCTGTGCCTCATCCTCCTGAGCCACCGTGCGCCGCAGCCGGGCTCGCATGCGCGCCAGCAGTTCTTGAGCGCTGAAGGGCTTGACGATGTAGTCATCGGCGCCGGCGTCGAGCCCCTTGACGACATCCTCGGTACGCCCCAATGCGGTGAGCATCACGATGGGCACATCGGAGAAGGTTCTGATCTCACGGCAGACGGTCAGGCCGTCCTTGGGGGGCAGCATAACGTCGAGGAGGATCAGGTCGGGGCGCTCCTGCGCGGCGAGAGCAACGGCGGTCGCGCCATCGGTCGCGGACAGGACCTCATAGCCGCTGGCCTCCAGATTGACCTGGATCAGGCGGATGTAGCGGTGCTCGTCATCGACGACGAGGATCTTATCCCGACGGTTCCCCATAGGTTAGCTTTCCTTTCCATCTACGAGAGGTCAGTCGTCCGCGTGGTAGGCGGGCAAGGTGAAGGTCATCGTGGTGCCGGGGGATGCGCCGCCCTCGGCGTGGTGATCGTTCTCCACCCAGATGCTGCCGCCGTGGGCCTCGACGATGCCCTTGCAGGTGGCAAGTCCCAGGCCCGTGCCGGCGACGCGGCGCGTCAGCGGGCTTTGGATGCGATAGAAGCGTTCGAAAATGAGCTCGCGTTCCTCCTCCGGGATGCCGACACCGTGATCCTGTATGCTGAGGGCGATGCAGTGTCCCTGTCGCGCTACACGTACCGTGATCCGGTCGGCGTCGGGTGAGTACTTGATCGCGTTGTCGATGAGGTTGTAGATGACCTGCTCGATGCGCTCCGGGTCTCCCCACGCTAGCGTGGCCTCTGTGTCGAGTTCGAGCCTGACCCTGTGCGAGGGATGGGCTCTCTCGGTCTGAGCCGTTAGGCGCCGAAGAAGCTGGTGGAGGTCGAATGCGACACGACGCAGCGTGAGCTTGCCGCTCTCGAGTTGGCCGAGGTCAAGCGTGCTGTCGACGAGGCGCGCGAGACGGTCAGTCTGGGTCTCGATGTCGGTGAGTAGGTCCTTGACGACGTCGGGGGCGAGCGAGACATCCTCACGTTGGAGCGTCGTACAGCCCATTTTAATCAAGCCGAGCGGTGTACGCAGGTCGTGAGAGAAGGAGGCGATGAGTTCGGAACGCATGCGATCGAGTTCACGCAGCATCTCGATCTCGGTGACCTCGGCGGAGAGGCGGACGTTCTCGATCGCGATGCTGACCTGGTGTCCGATGGCCGAGAGGAGCTGCATCTGCGCAGCGTGGATGGGATGCGGCTCGTGATCCAGCAGGCCGACGACGACCAGCATGCCGCAGACACGCCCCTGGGTGAAGAGCGGCACGGCAGCGATCGGGCAGAGCGCCTCGTGTCTCACCCAGTGTCGCGGCAGCTCGTCGGTGAAGACCCGGATCGCCTCGCCCGTGTCGAGGATATGCCCTTTGAGCCAGGCCAGCAGGGGGGCCTGCTGGAGCTCGGGATCGGTTGTGATCGGCGTACTGCCTGCCACCAGCACGTTGCGCGGCGCGGCTCGTCGATCGAGCTCCTCGAAGGGCACAATCCAGCCCGTATCCACGTGCAGCGCATCCAGGGTATGGACCAGCGCGGTGTGGAGGACCTGATCGAGGTCGCGGGCCTGGGTAATCTGCGTGGCGATCGCGTTGAGCGTCCTGAGCTCCTCGTTGTGGCGGCGGATGGTGGTCTCGGCCTCCAGGCGATCGGTGATATCGCGCGCGAAGCTGACGATGTTGTCGCCGCTGCCGTCCTGACCGGCCACGAGGGTGACGGCGTACTCGGCCTCGAAGGTCGTCCCGTCGCTGCGCAGCATCGTGACTTCGCGAGTCACGGCAGGGCGGCCCTCCAGGGCCTGGCGGTGGAGACTCAGCACGGCGGCGCGCGAGTCGGGCCCGATGAGCGCCAGGACACTCCTTCCCAGGAGCTCGACGGCGTTGTCATAGCCGTACAGCTCTTGGGCCTTGCGGTTGCACATCGTGACGGCGCCCTCGGTACTGACGACGACGATGGCGTCCGGCGAGGTCTCAAAGAGTGTGCGATAGCGGGCTTCGCTATGGCGTAAGGCAAGCTCAACGCGACGGCGCTCAGCCAGCTCTGCCTCGGTGGCCCTGCGGAGGCGCGAGTTCTCGATGCTCATGGCTGCGATGGTGGCGATGGCCTCGAGCAGAGCTACACTGCGATCGTCGAAGGCATCGGTAGGTTCAGCCACGATCATCAGAGCCCCGATGACCGAAGGGGCCCGTTGAGGATCACGAGGGTCGCTAGTGAGCAGAGGCGTGCAGAGTAACGATCCGTGGTTGATACCGCAGGGGGCGACATCCGAGCCGTTAAGACGGCATTTGCGGTCGACCCTGACATCGGCAACTGCGAGCGTCGTCTGATGAAGGAGTGTCCAACCGACAGGCCCCTCACCGATCGCGATGTGCGTGTCGACGGGCGGCGAGGGGCCGTTCAGCCCCTCGGCCATCGAGCAGACGGCGTTGCCGGCCGCGGCGTCGGAAATCCACAGGCTCCAACCGTCAGCGTGCAGGGCTTCACGGAGCTCCTCGATGATGCCACGCAGATGCCCGCGCGGTTCGAGCACGCCATTGAAGGCGCGCGCCGCGCGGTTGAGGAGCGAGATATCGGCACGTAGGTCGGGTGTCTCGCCGTGGCTCGTCGTGTCAGGCTGTTCGACTCTGCGCATCGTCGGCCATATTGTACGCGTTCGTGGCGGCTTCGCAACCGCTCAAGGCCGCCGGAACGCCCTTGAGCGGGATGCGGGGGGCGGGGATGGCTCGTTGAGCGGGCGTTGATGGGTATCGGGGCGGGTCACCGCTCAAGGCCGCCGGAACGCCCTTGAGCGGGATGCGGGGGCGGGGGCGGCTTGATGAGCGAGTGGTGACGGGTTGGGTGTTGTACTCCGCATGGGGGACGGTATAATCGGCAGTGAAGCGATCCGTAGACACTCTATCGGAGGGAGAGGCTATGCTTGGGGAAGGCGGGGATCTGACGTTTTGGATTGTGATTATCATCGGCATGGCGGTCTTTCTGTTCCTGCCGCAGTGGATGGCACGGCGGCGGCAGAAGCAGCGCGAGGCCAACCTCAAGGTCGGCGATCACGTGGTCACCATCGGCGGGTTCATCGGGGAGATCACGTACCTGGATTTTGAGTCGAACACGGCCCGCATCAAGTTGGCCGAGGGTGTAGAGCTCTCCATCCTGCCGGGAGCGATCAGCGGTCAACGCATCGAAGCGGGGAGCGCGACCGGAGGCGGCGCCTAGGCGATGCATCTGTCGGTAGCTGCCAGCAAGATCAATAAGTGGTCGGTCCGCGAGAGCGGGGATACGCTCGAGATGGTCGAGCGACCCCGCGGAGGCCTCTCATTGGTGCTCGTCGACGGACAGAGCTCGGGACCGGGCGCAAGAGCGATCGCTGCCCAGGTGGTGCGCAAGATCATCGCCGACCTCGCTGAGGGCGTGCGTGACGGTGCCGCGGCGCGGGCTGCCAACGATATGCTCTATTCCCAGCGACGCGGGAAAGTGTCGGCGACGTTGGCGATCCTCTCGGTCGAGTTGGACAGCCGGATGCTCATCGTCACGCGCTGCGGCAATCTCTCGGTCTTCATTCGCCGACCGGGCGACGATGCGCTGGCGCTGGACGTGGAGGCTGCACCGTTGGGCTTCTACCGCAATATGCGTCCCGTGGTGGAGCACGTGCAGCTGGCGCCGGGGCTTCTGGCTGTGGCGTGCACGGATGGTGTGGTGCACGCGGGCAGCCGCTGGGGAGATGGACTGTATGTGCCGGCGGTAATCGAAGAGCTCTGGCAGGTGACGCCGTCAGCGCGCACCGTCGCCGATGGGCTCCTCGAGCAGGCCATGGCGCTGGACAACGGGCGACCCTCTGATGATGCGAGCGTGGTGGCGCTGCACGTGCAGTCGGGCCCGCCGACCGGTGTCCGCAGGATGGGTGTGGAGATGCCGGTGCTCGATCTCTGAAGGGTGCTTGACGCCCTGTCTTGGGGCGGTGGAGGGGTGTGTGGCTGCTGACCAGCCTCTGCTGATCGGCATTGTCGGTCCGTGCTCGGCGGGTAAATCGACGCTGGGCCGGCGTCTGCGTGCTGACGGTCACCGGGTGCGCGAGATCGCACAGGAGCACTCACGTGTGCCGGATATGTGGCGGCGCATCACCCACCCCGATGTGCTCATCTACCTCGATGTATCGATGGAGGTTGGCGCACAGCGTGAAGGGCTTGCTCGACCCTCGTCGTGGTGGCTCGATGAGCGCGCCACGCGGTTGGCCCATGCCCGTCAGCATTGCGATCTCTATATCGATACAACCGGGCTGACGCCCGAGGAGGTCCACGTCCGCGTGAGAGCCTTTGTGGAGGCCATGCATGGTTGAGACGCCCGGTAGGACGCCGCTCCTGGGCTTTGTCGGACGCTCGGGGAGCGGGAAGACGACGCTACTGACACGCTTGATTCCGCAGCTGGCGGAGAGGGGACTCCGTGTGGCGGTGGTCAAGCACTCGCCGATGCACCGGGTGGAGAGTGACGTGCCGGGACGGGACACCTACCGGTTGTGGGAGGCCGGCGCACAGCAGGTGAGTCTGGTAGCGGGTGACCGCATCGCGACGACGCAGCGCTTCGACGCGGAGCCGCCGCTGGAGGCGGCCCTGCAGGGCGTCTCCGCGGTCGATCTGGTGCTGTTGGAGGGCTACAAACGCCTTGACGTGGATAAGATCGAGGTCATCCGAAGGGCGTGCGATGCCGCACCCATCGCGGGACTGACGCGGCGGATCGCCTGCGTGAGCGATGTCCCCGAGCTCGCTGTGGAGTGCCCGATCCTGGCGCTGGACGATGCCGCAGCGTTAGCCGATTTCGTGGTGGCCTGGCTGCGCGGAGGGTAACGACGTGGGGCAGTGGGAGGAGGTCGATCACACCGCCGATGTAGCCCTGAGGATTCGGGGCGACGACCTGGCGGACCTGCTGACGACGGCCCTCGAGGCGATGTCGGCGCTGAGCGTGGTCGTGGGAGAGGTTGAGCAGGGGAGGGTGCGCGAGTTGGCGCTGGAGGCGCCGGACGCCGAGGCGCTGCTCGTGGATTGGCTGAACGAGCATCTCTATCTTGCCGAGCGCGACGGCGTGGCGTACCGGGTGATGTCGTTCGACGTATGCACGCCGACCCGCTTACGCGCGCGTCTGGTCGGGCGACCGATTCTGGAGCGGCGCAGATCCATCAAGGCGGCGACGTATCACCATCTGGAGATCAGATCACGGGAGGGTGGGCTGGAGACCGAGGTCGTGTTGGACGTGTGAGAGGGACCACGGGGGTGGTCTCTGAAGGGGAGGACCCGATGGTCACGCAGAAAGACTTTACCAAGATCGACGACTATACGTGGGAGCTGCCGCAGCACTATGATGGGCGGATGCAGGTGCCGGCGCGCATCTTCGGCAACCGGCGTGTGTTTGAGGCCGCCTTCGGGGACCGATCGGTCGAGCAGCTCATGAATGTGGCGATGCTACCCGGCATCGTCTCCTATGCCATGGCTATGCCGGATATGCACCAGGGGTATGGGTTCCCCATCGGCGGCGTCGCGGCGTTTGACAGCCGGGAGGGCATCATCTCGCCCGGTGGGGTGGGCTATGACATCAACTGCGGGGTGCGGATGCTGGCCTCGGCGCTCGATGAGGAGGAGATGGCGCCGCACCTGGATGCTCTACTCACAGCGATCTATCACGCCTGTCCCAGCGGCGGAGGCGGCGATGGTGCGGTGTCGCTCTCACACCAGGAACTGGACCGGGTGCTGACACGAGGTGCCGAGTGGGCGCGTCAACAGGGCTATGCAACGCAGGACGATATCGAGCGCACTGAGAGCCGGGGTTGCTTGGAGGCGGCGCGCGCCGAGGCCGTACCGGACCGGGCCCGCGAGCGGGGGCTGCCGCAGATGGGGTCCTTGGGCTCGGGCAACCACTTCCTGGAGCTGGATGTCGTGGACGCCATCTACGATGACGAGGCTGCTGACGCGTTCGGCCTGCGACAGGGCCAGGTGGTGGTCCAGATCCACTGCGGTTCGCGTGGCCTGGGCCACGAGGTCTGCGCCCAGTACCTGAGGCGGCTGCAGGGCGCGCCGCAGCGTTACCGTATTCCGATCCCCGACCGGGAGCTGGTCGCCGCGCCGGTGGCGTCACCGGAGGGGCGTGACTATCTCGCGGCGATGTCGGCGGCGGCGAACTACGCCTTTGCCAACCGTCAGGTGCTGGCCCACTTTGTGCGGCGCGCGTTCGAGCAGGTGCTCGCGGGCCGGGTGCGGGATTGGGATCTGCACCAGGTGTACGATGTGACCCATAACATCGCCAAGGTCGAGACGTATGCCGTCGACGGCGAGACGCGGGAGCTGGTGGTCCATCGCAAGGGGGCCACGCGGGCCTTTCCGCCGGGTCATCTCGAGGTGAGTGCGCCCTATCGGGAGGTGGGGCAGCCGGTGCTGGTGCCGGGCTCGATGGGGACGGCCTCCTACGTGTTGGCGGGCGCAGCGGAGAGTATGACGCGCTCGTTCGGCTCGAGCTGCCACGGGGCCGGGCGGACGATGAGCCGCAAGGAGGCGACCCGCCAGTCGCGAGGCGAAGCCGTGCGCAGCGCGCTTAACGCGCAGGGCATCGCGGTGCGCACGCGGAGCATGCGCGGATTGGCCGAGGAAGCCCCCTACGCCTACAAGGACGTAAGCCTCGTCGTCGACTCCGTCGTGGGGGCGGGTTTGGCGCGGAAGGTCGCGCGGGTGGTGCCTGTCGGCGTGGTGAAGGGCTAGCCCGAGCCCGTAGGGACTGTCGGGGCCGCGGCGATTTGCGCGGCCCCCACAGTGGGGCCTATTTTGGCCGAACGTCCATGTTCCCCCCCCCCAGGCGGGGTATGCCCACTACGCTCAGATCGGGGGTGGCGCAGGAGAAGTTGAGCCGCATGGCGTTCTGACCGCCGTCGGCGTGGGGATAGAAGTTGATGCCGGGGACGAAAGCCACCTTGTGGTCCAGGGCGACCTTGAGCATCTCAACGCCGTCGACGCACTCGGGCGCCTGCGCCCACAGGAAGAGCCCGCCCTCAGGGCGGGTCCAGCTGCAGTCCTCGGGCCAGAACTCCTCCAACGCATCGAGCATCGTGGTCATGCGCTCACGGTAGACGTCGCGAAGCCGGCGAACGTGGACCTTGAGGATGCCGCGCTGGGCGATGTCGTTGGCGATCATCTGGTCGAAGGTGCTGGTGTGGAGATCGGCACCCTGCTTGGCCTGAACGAGACGCGCACGGATCTCGGTCGGCGCCACGATCCAGCCGATGCGCAGCCCCGGAGTGAGCGTCTTGGAGAAGGTGCCGAGGTAGATGGTTCGTTCCGGTGCGAGGGCCGCAATCGGGATCAGATCCTCGCCGGTGTATCTGAGGGCGCCGTAGGGGTCGTCCTCAACAATGACAAGGTCGTGGCGCCGGGCGATGTCGACGAGTTGGTGGCGGCGCTCCTCAGAGAGCGTCGTCCCGGCGGGATTGTGGAAGTTGGGCAGCACGTAGATGAAGCGCACCGGCGTCCGGGTGACGAGCTCCTCGACCTGGTCAACGCACATGCCATGTTCGTCGAGGGGCACGGTGACGAACTCCGACTGGTAGGCGCGCCAGGCCTGGATGGCACCCAGGTAGGTAGGGCGTCCCGTCAGGACGTGGGCACCGGGATCGATGAAGATCTTGCCGATCAGGTCGAGTGCTTGCTGAGAGCCGGTCGTGATGAGCACATTGTCGGGGCCATGATGGATGCCGTACTTGGACATCGAGTCGGCGAGGAATTCGCGCAGGGGAGGATAGCCCTCGGTGGTGCTGTACTGGAGGGCCTGTTTGGGTTCGTGTCGTAGCAGGTAGCTGCATGCCTCCTCGATCTCGCGGACGGGGAAGAGCTCGGGCGCCGGCAGACCGCCGGCAAACGAGATCACGCCGGGCAGCTGGCTGATCTTGAGGAGTTCGCGGATGGCAGAGCTTTTCATGCTCTGTGTGCGTTCGGCCAGGAAACGTTGCCAGTTGACCGGTTGGTCTTGTGGCGCTACATCCGGGGTCGTCATGGTTCTGTTGCCCTCCTGAGGGATAGGTGAGCGATTGCCTACGCGGTCATTGTAGGGCGAGGCGTGGTGAAGTCAAGCGACGTGCTCAGCGCGGGTGCTACGGTGTCCGACGCCTGCGGCGGGCGGATGCTTGCCGAGGAAAGTGACTATGCTAGAATGGTCGACATGGCCAGCGTCGATATCGGGATCGTCATCGTCAACTACAACACGCGCGAGCTGCTGCAGCGATGTCTGGAGAGCGTGCTGGCGAGCGAGCGTCCCGATGGTTCGCCCGTGATACGCGTGATCGTTGTCGACAATGATTCGCAGGACGGCAGCGCGGAGATGGTGGCGACGACGTTTCCCGACGTGGAGCTGATCCACAACCGCACGAATGTCGGCTATCCTGCGGCGAATAATCAGGGACTGGCCCGGTTGGGGTTCGGTGGTGAGGACCTGGCGGCTGCGCCGCGCTATGCTCTGTTGCTCAATGCCGATACGGAGGTGCCGCCCGATGCCTTGGCGGCGGTGGTCGCCTATGCGGACAGGGACGAGGAGATCGGTGTGTTGGGTCCGAAACTGGTGCGACCCGACGGGTCGTTGGATCTGGCGTGCCGGCGTTCGTTCCCGACGCTTGAGGTCTCTGCGTACCGGATGCTGGGCTTGTCGAAGCTGTTTCCCCGCAGCCGGCGGTTCGGGCGCTACAACCTGACCTACCTTGATCCCGACGCAACGACGGAGGTCGATGCGGTGGTCGGTGCCTTTATGATGGTGCGGCAAGAGGCGATAGCAGCGGCAGGACTGCTCGATGAAGCGTTCTTCATGTATGGAGAGGATCTCGACTGGGCCTACCGCATCAAGGCGGCGGGCTGGAAGGTGATCTACTTTCCGCGCGTCACAGTGTTGCACGTCAAGCGTGCGTCGAGCCGCCAGAGCCCACGTGCACAGATCGAGTTCTGGCGGTCGATGGAGATCTTCTACCGCAAGCATTATGCTGCCACGACGCCGCGACTTCTCCACGCTGCGGTGATCGGCGCAATCAGATTGCAGACGCGTTGGGTGAGATGGCGGAACCGAAACGCACTGTAAAGGCAGAGCAGGCGACGCGGATCTTCGTCGTCATGGCGCTGCTCACCGACATCCTCATGGCGACGTTGGCCTTCGTCGGCGCCTACGTCATGCGGCGCGCTATTGCGGTGCCCGATCCGGCAGCCGGCATGGGGCCCTTGTCCGAGCATTGGCCGATGCTGGTGGTCCATATCCTCTCCGTGACGACCGTGCTCTTCTTCGCGGGACTCTATCGTCTGACGGCGGCGTCGCGTGTGGATGAGTTCGGCGGCGTCCTGGTGGGCTCGACGATCGGGACGCTGATGGGCGTCGCCATCGATTCGTTAATCCTGCGCGACTTCGTCATCGCGCGCGATTACTCGCGGATGATGATTGCCTATGCGTGGGTGCTGACGGTGCTGTTGATCACCGTTGGGCGCCTGATCAACGACTGGTACCGGCGCTACATGATTCGCAAAGGGTGGGGCCGCCGACGGGTGCTCATCATCGGTATGGGTGACATCGCCCGGATGATCGTCCAGAAGGTCGTGTGGTCGCCGGAGCTGGGCTATGACGCCGTGGGCGTGGTGGCTATGGAGGACGACGGCAGCGAGGAGCTGCTGGGCGTGCCGGTCGTGGGGACGGCGACGCATCTTGCCGAGATCATCGATGCACACGAGGTCGACGAGGTCATCATCGCGCTGCCTGAGGAGACGGCGCACCGCGACGTCCTCTGGCTGATCTCCCAGTGCGAGCGTGGGCGGATCACCGTGCGGGTCTATCCCGACCTCTTCCAGATCATGGCGACGGCGATCAGCATCAGTGAGTTAGGCGGGTTGCCGATCCTCACCGTTCGCGATATTGCGCTGACCGGGTGGCGCCGTGTCGCAAAACGCGCCATGGACGTGGTCGGCTCGAGCGTCGGCCTTGTGGTGCTCTCGCCCTTTATGATGCTCATCGCGGCGCTCATCAAGCTGGAGTCGCCAGGGCCCGTCTTCTACGTGCAGGAGCGGATGGGGTTGGACGCGCGGCCCTTCCCCGTCATCAAGTTCCGCTCGATGCGGGCGAATGCCGAGAAGGATGGCCCGGGTTGGACGACGGAGGATGATCCGCGGCGGACGAAGATCGGCGCCTTCCTGCGCACGACGAATATGGACGAGCTGCCGCAGTTCATCAATGTGCTCTTGGGCGACATGAGCTTGGTGGGGCCGCGACCGGAGCGACCGGTGTATGTGGAACAGTTCCGCCGCAGCATCCCGCGCTATATGGAGCGTCACCGCGAGAAGGCCGGCCTCACCGGATGGGCTCAGGTGAACGGCTACCGCGGGGATACATCGATCACGGAGCGGACTAAGTATGATCTGTGGTACATTGAGAATTGGTCGTTGTGGCTCGACATCAAGATCATCGCGCGGACGGTTCTGCAGATCTTCCGCTCTCCGAACGCCTACTGAAAGCCGGCGAGGCGAGAGCCTTGGCTGAACACTCCTCAGGCAGCGTTCCATCCGTGCTCTATGACGAGCAGTACTTTCTGCACGTCTGCGAGGGGCACCAGGAGTTCGCCTCCAGCGAGGGGGACTATCTCTCGCGGCGGTTGGCTCAGGCGCTGGCGGTTGCCGGGATCGCAGAGGGGATGCAGGTGCTGGACGTGGGCTGTGGGCGGGGCGAGATCCTGCGTCGCACAGCGGCGCTGGGCGCGCGTGCCTACGGTATCGACTACGCGCAGGTGGCGGTGGAGCTATCGCAACGTGTGACGGCGACGAATGATGCAGGGGTACGCCCCGGGGTCTACCAGGCATCGGCGCTGCTTCTACCCTTCGCTGCGCAGAGTTTCGACCGGGTGCTGATGCTGGATATTGTCGAGCACCTCTATCCTAACGAGCTGGCCTTGGCGCTCGACGAGGCCTATCGCGTGTTGAGACCGGGGGGGCGTATTGTCATCCACACGGCGCCCAATGTCTGGTACGATCGCTACGCCTACCCGGTGGTGCGCTTGGTACGCATCCTGATGGGCCAGGGGGCGCGCTACCCCAAGGACCCGCGCGCCATCATCCCTGAGAATATGCACGTGCACGTAAATGAGCAGTCGGCCTTCAGCCTGTGGCGGCAGCTACGCCGGCACGGCTATGACGATGTGCGGTCGTGGCTGAGCACGCCGCCGCAGCATCGCCAGGAGAATCTGCTCTTCCGCTTCGCGCGGTGGCTGCTGTTCACCATGCCGCCGTTCCATTGGTTCTTTCAGCGTGAGGTCTTTGCCGTAGGAGAGCGATGAAGGATCACCGCTACGTCGATGAGCTCACGATTGAGGAGCTCGAGGCCGAGCTGCGCCTGCGCCGTCGCCAGGAGCGGCTGAGCCGGCTGGATGGCGGTAAGCAGGTCGCGAGGGACCCCCTCCAGGGTCCGGCGGTGCCGAGTCCGTCGTCCGGCCCCACGGTCACGGCGTCGTGGGAGGTGCATCGCGGGCGGCGTGCCCCACGTTTCAGTGCCGCGATCGAGGCGGACCGGCTGCCGCGTGAGCGGAGACCGATCAAGTGGCGTTGGGTGCGCGACCAGGTGCTGTTGATGATCGAGGTGCTGGCGATTTTGGCGCTCGTCTGGGTGGTGGGTCGGATGGTGCTCACCGTGCAGACCATCAACGAGGAGAGCCGGGCGAGCCAAGTCGCTCCGACGCCGGCACCCACGCCGATGGTGAGCGTGGTGGTTCTGCCGGGGGGACATACACCGCCCGACGAGAATCAGCAGTCACAGCCCGCGCCGATCCCCGCGCATCTGCGCGACCTCGTGGCGCAGATCACGCCGATGCCGGTGCCGACGCGGGGCCCGGAGCACGTGCAGCGGATCATCATCCCGTCGATCGGGGTCGACGCGGCAGTGGTGTTGGGCGACGACTGGGAGTCGCTGAAGAAGGGCCCCGGGTGGCACATCGGGAGCGCCAATCCCGGCGAGCGGGGCAACAGCGTCATCTCGGGGCACAACGACATCTTCGGCGAGGTCTTTCGTGACCTGCCCGAGCTGACGGTGGGTGACGAGATCATCGTCCAGACGCATTCGGCGAGCTATCGCTACGCCGTCACGCAGACGCGCGTCGTTGAGGAGACGGAGGTGAGCATCCTGGAGCCGACCAGCACGCCCGTGCTGACGGTCTACTCGTGCTACCCTTACCGGGTGAACACGCATCGCTTTGTCGCGATCGCGTCGCTGGTGGGGGATTGAGGGTGGAGCCCGATCGACGCCGCGCAGAGAGACGCCGCGCAGAGAGACGCCCCGCAGAGAGACGCCCCGGCGGGGCGTCTCTACGTTGTAGAGACGGGACGCCGCCCCGTCTGGGGCGACAGGTGTGCTGGTGGGGGAGCGGTGGCGGGATCCGGTTGGTGGGAGGGCGCGAGCCGGCCGACGAGGAGGTCGAGCAGCAGGGCCATCCACAGGTTCTGCGTCTGCAGGAAGACGAGGGTGGAGGCGACGAAGATACCGGCTCTGATCAGGGGAGGGCGACCCGCCGGCGCGCCCCCGGCGCGCCGGCGCTCCCAGAAGAGCGGGTTGATCAGGACCTGGACCAGGATGAGCAGCGCTGCCAGCCACGGCCCAACAGCCGGGCCCCAGGTGAAGACGAAGGGCTCGCGGTAGAAGGCCCAGTGGGCCTGGTGGATGACCGCTTCGCGGAGTATGGCGAGGCACCCGTTGGTCCGCTGCGGTAGGGCCACCGTCGCCCAACGGCGCGCCGCGCGATCCCCGGCCAGCACGACCAGCCAGAAGAAGGCAGCGATGCCGATCGTGACGCCCAGGTCGCGCACCCAGTCGGTCCACGTCGGCAGGTCAAGCGTCCCCAGGAGGTGCTCGATGTCGGGCGCAGGGAGCGGTTTGAGGCCCAGCCCCCGGGCGCTCAGGGCCCGGTATCCGAACAGCGCCGCCGCCGGCAAGCCCACAGCGTAGATGATGCGCAAGGCCTGCATCAGCCACGAGGAGCCGAGGATCCGATCCAGTGCCTCCCATACGCCGACCGCAACTGTCGGCCCCGAGGCGATCTGACGATCCACCAGCCAGCGGATGAGCGAACCCAGCGCACCCAGGGCGAGCGACACCAGCAGCCAGTCCCAGCGACTAAGGGTCAACATTCACTCCGACGCCGGAGGCGGTCCGTCGCCGTTGTCGGCGTTCGCCGTTTCGGCGGGCAGATCGACGACGGGAATGGTAACGGTGACGGTGGTGCCGCGACCCGGCGTGGAGGCGATCACGGTCTTGCCCCTGACCAGGACGGCGCGCTCGCGGAGGTTGATCATGCCGAGACTCCCGCGCAGCGCGTAATCGGACTCGAGGGCAGCGACATCGAAGCCCCTTCCGTCATCCTCGATTTCGGCGACGATGCTCATGCCACGGCGGAAGAGGCGGATCCAGATGTTCTTGGCGCGGGCGTGCTTGCGCGCATTGGTGAACGCCTCCTCGACGATGTAGAAGATCGCCCCTTTCGCGTCCTTGGTGAGCAAGCGGTCGACCCCGCGCTCCGCCTCAAGGTGAATCGGAATCAGGCTGGTCTCATCCATCTTCTGCCGCAGCTGCTCGAGGGCGGCGACGATGCCCTGGGTCTCGAGGATCAGCGGGCGGAGGGTGAAGAGCATCTGGCGAATCTCCTTCGTCGTCCGGCGGGCCAGATCCTCAAGCTGCTGAATCTCGCGCATCGCCTCATCCGGATTGTCGTCGACGAGGAGCCGGATGTAGTTCAGGCGCATCGCGATGGCGGCAATCGTCTGGGTGGGGCCGTCGTGAAGGTCACGAGCGAGCTTCTTGCGAGCATCCTCCTCCACGGTGACCAGGCGATCTTTCTCGTCCATCAGGTTCTGGTAGAGCATGGCGTTCTGCAGCGCGAGGACCGCTTGATTGCAGATGGCCGCGAGCAGGTCGCGGTAGTCGGCGGTGTAGAGATCGGGCTCGGCGCTGCCGAGGATGAGTACACCAAAGCTCTCGAAGCCGGCGCGCAGCGGCACGGCGATCGCCTGCTGACATTCGCGGATTTTGGCGATGCCGGCCAGCTCGGGATCGTCGCCGGGGACGTTGGAGACGACGGGGTCGGTGCCCTTGAGCGCGGTCGCGAGGATGCCTCGGGAGCCCGGGAAGCGGATCTGCTCCTCGCGGGGAGAGATGCCGCGCGCCTTGGCGACGTAAAGCGTCTGATCCATCCCGAAGAGTAGGATCATGCCCACCTGGGAGAGATCGCGAGGGTCGTCGAGCACGTCGGGCAGGCCGGCGCGGCTGATATCGAGGGCCGCCTCCAGGACACGCTCGTAGTTCAGCGTGGCGCTGAGGGTGCTGGCGAGGTCAAAGACGATGCGTGCGCGCTGGTGGGCGATGCGCAGCGCCTGGGCGCTTTCGGTCTCGTGATGCCGGCGGTCCTCGAGCAGCGAGGCCTTAATGCGGCAGCCGATCCGGCCCACGGCGAGCCCGGCGACGGTGAGTACGGCGCCGGTGACGATATGCGGCGCGATGGCGATCAGGCCCTCGCCCAACGAAGCCCGATCGGCCCCGGGCCCCTGCATCCAGCCGATGGCCCAATAGGCGATAACGATGCCGCCGGTGACCATGACGCTCGATCCCCACGAGATGCGTAGCGCGGCGGTCGTGATGGGAATCAATGAGATGAAGAGGAGCTGGCTCTGCAGCTCGCGGGCCGAGGTGATGAAGCCCAGGGTCAGCACGATGTCGTAGGTCAGGATCAGCTTCTGCATGCCCGGCGTCACGTTGTCCTGCAGCTCAGCGATGAGCACCACGACGTTGGCGATGGCACCGACGATCAGCAGGATAAAGGTCGTGCGAGGGAAGGTGGAGCCTCTGAGGGAGACGTCGATGCCGATGATGCTGGCGACCGCCAGCAGCATGAACCAGCGCAGGTTGATGAACAGCCACTCGATCTGCTTCTCAGATTCGCTCATGGTGAGCCTGGCTCAGACCTTTCGTCGGCGGTGCAAAGCCCCCGCGACTAGACAGAGAAGCGCACGTGGATGACGTCGCCATCCTGTACGGTGTAGTCCTTGCCCTCGAGATGGACCTTGCCCGCCTTGCGTGCGGCGACCATATCGCCGGCAGCTATCAGATCGTGGTAAGCGACCACTTCCGCGCGGATGAAGCCGCGAGCGAGATCGGTATGTATGGTGCCGGCGGCCTCGACCGCCGTCCCACCCGACCGAAGGTTCCACGCGCGGACCTCATCATCGCCAACGGTGAAGAAGGAGTGGAGCCCAATGAGGCCATAGGAAGCCCGGATCACGCGATCCAGGGCCAAGGTCTCGATGCCGTACTCCTCCATGAAGAGGGCTGCTTCGTCCAGGTCCATCCGGCTGAGCTCCATCTCGAGCTTGCCCTGGAGGGCCAGGACGACCGTCTGGTGGTGATCAAAGCTGACCAGGGCCTCCGCCTCTTGGGCATCGTCACCGGTGTTGACGAGGACGAGCGTAGGCTTGAGCGTCAGCAGACCGTAGCCGCTCAGTCCGGCGCGCTCCTCAGCGGTGAGGGCGACATCGCGCAGCGGTGTGCTGTCGGCCAAAGCGAGGGCGAGGCGCTCGAAGAGCAGTCGCTCCGCCTCAAGCGCTGTGCGTTCCTCGCCTTTGGCGCCCTTGCGCATGCGCTCCCCGATACGCTCGATGCGGGTCTCGACGCTGATCATGTCGGCGAGCAGGAACTCGCCCTGAAGGTGCTCGAGGTCGCGTTGGGGATCGACGGAGCCCGCCACGTGGGGGACCTGATCGCTCTCGAAGGCTCGGACGACGTGGACGAAGGCATCCATCGGCGTGATTTTGTTCCGGAGCTCGCCGCTTAGGCCGGTCTTGCCGAGATCCTGATCGAGGCCGGCGATGTCGGTATAGGTGACGCGGGCGTAGGTGGTCTTGCGCGGGCGGTAGAGCTCGCTGAGACGATCGACACGTTCGTCGGGTACCTCGACGATGGCGCTGACCAGTTCAAGCCGACCGCTCGAGGCCGCGGCAGTGGGGCGCTGTGAGCGGGTGAGTGCATTGAAGACGGTGGTCTTGCCGCAGGTCGGCAGGCCGATGATGCCTAGTTCCATAGGTCGGTTAGCTCCTCCTGACGTTTCGTGTAGTCTACACCCATTGGGGTATGCGTCAACTCTGACGTCGGTCAGGGCGGGCGAGTCGGATCTTCCGGGAAGCTCGGCGGCGCGTGGTAGCGTGCAGACGCAGGCGTCCGACGGGTTCTGTGTGGCGAGGAAGGCTCTGCGAGCTTCCCGGAAGCGTGCTCAAGTGCGTCAACTTTGCCGTTGGGCCAGGGCGCAGCTAGGCTCGCTCGGCGGAGGCCACCAGGGCCTCGAATTGGTCGATGTCCTCGACGATGAGCGCGAGGCTGCTCTGCCAAAAGGCCGGGGTGGTGATATCGATCCCGAAGCCGGCCGCAAGGTCCCGGGCGCTGCTCATTCCCGTGCTTGAGAGTAGCTCCTGATAGCGGTCGGTGAAGCCGTCGGGGGCCTCGCGATACTGCGCGTAGACACCCAACCCGAAGAGGAGGCCGAACATATAGGGGAAGTTGTAGAAGACGGAGCTGTAGTAGTGGGGTTTCACGGCCCACATGTAGGGATGGAGCTGATCGGGGTCGAGCCCTTCGCCGTAGGTGTCGAGTTGGCTGTCGCGCATGATGGCGCAGAACTCATCCGCTGAGAGCTCCCGTTCCTCGCGCTGCTCGAAGACCTGCGACTCGAAGAGGACGCGGCTGCTGATATCGACGACGACCTGGGTGCTGTCCTGCAGATCGGCCTCGAGGATCGCCAACTGCTCGGCCTCAGGGGCGCTCCGCAGCGCGGCGTTGCGCACGATGATCTGGCAGAAGGTGCTCGCGGTCTCAGCCAGCGTCATCGGTGTATTGCGCTGGAGATAGGTGCGCTCCGCGAGGCAGTGGTTGTGGAAGGCGTGGCCCAACTCGTGGGCCAACGTGCTCATCCCGCCATAGGAGGTCTGGTAATTGGAGAGGATGCGGGAGGTGTCGCCGCCGGTCCACATGCAGAAGGCCCCGCCGCGCTTGCCGTCACGGGGTTCGGCATCGATCCAGTGCTCCTCAAAGGCGCGCTTGGCAAGGCCTGAGAGCACGGGCGAGAAGGCGTCGAACTGGTCGACGATGAAGTCGGCGGCATCCGCGAAGGCCCACGGTCGATCGAGGCTGCCCACAGGCGCGAACAGGTCGTACCAGGCACAGGTGTCGATGCCGAGCAGCCGGGCCTTGGCCTTGAGGTAGCGGCGGAACTCGGGGAAGAAGCCGCGGGCCGTTGTAAGCATAGCGTCGAGGGTGGCGGCGTCGATGGCGTTATTGAAGAGGGCGAGGTCGAGCGGACTCTGCCATCCACGACGCCGGTTGAGCGTGTTAGCCTGACCTTTGATGCTGTTGAGCGCCGTGGCGATAGGCATCGCGTGGCGCTCCCACGCCGCGAGTTCCGTCTCGTAGGCCTGCCGGCGGACGTCGCGCTCGGGCCGGTAGGCGAGGTTGCGGATGGCGGTGATGGGCAGCGTACGGGTCTGCCCGTCGAGCGCCATCTCCGCCGTGATCTGCGAGCTGAAGTTGCTGTAGAAGCGGGACCAGGCGCGCCCGCCCGTCATGTTGAGGTCGGCGGCAAGGTCCTCCTCCGCCGGCGACATCAGGTGCTGCGCTTCGGTCTGCGCCCGCTGGAGGGCATAGGCGTGCGCCGCGACGCGGGGTGACGCGCGTACGGCGGCGTCGAGATCGAGCGCGCCGATCCAGGCGGTGAAACGCGGATCGAGCTTTTCCAGATCCGCCAGCCGCATCTGCAGTCGGCTGAGCCAGGCCTGAGCCTCGGTGTCGCGGGAGTTGGTGGCAACACGGCCCGAGAGGTAGGCATAGAGTTTGTGGGCGCGGGCCTCGACGTCGTTGAGGGCCGCAATGGCTGCATCCAACGCACTCATGACGGCTGCGTCGGTCGTGCGTGGTGCGTCGGAGGCCCCTATGTGATGTGCGTTGAAGAGGTCAATCAGGTCGCTGACGGCGCCGTTCCACGCGGCGAAATCGGCCTGGAAGTCCTTGGCCTCCAGCCCACTGTAGAGGGTCGTCAGGTCCCAATGGGGTAGTTCCGTGGTAGGCGCGATCTTCTCCATCTCAGTTCCTCCTCGGTAGGGTCGTTTAGACTGTCCGCCTCAGCATACACGGGCTCGATGGTAGGTCAACCTGCCGTGGACGTGCGGTTGACCAATTCTATGTGTCACTCTACAATGAGCGTAATCGGTCGCTCTGACCGGACCTGTTTTCCTCTTGTCTATGAGACATCGTGGAGGAGGTGGTGGTATGAAGAAGGTTCTGATGCTCATCGCCGTCGTCGCCCTTGTGACGCTGGCGTGGCAGCCGGCTATGGCGTCTTCGGGGACCGTGCACATCGTGCAGCGGGGACAGACCCTGATGGGGATCGCGCGATGGTATGGGGTCGACTATCTGACGCTTGCGCGCACGAACGGGATCACCAACCCCAACCGGATCTACGTGGGGCAACGGCTGGTGATTCCATCGAGCGGGGGCGGCGTGGTGACGCCGGGCACCGTCTACACGGTCCAGCGTGGGGACACGCTCTACGGGATCGCGCACCGGGCGGGCGTCTCCGTGTGGGCGATCGCCCAGGCCAACACGATCTACGATCTGACGCGCATCTATGTGGGTCAGCGGTTGGTCATCCCGGGGGCTCAGCCGGCTCCGGCGCCGACGCCGAAGCCCGCACCGACCACGGCCCCGGCACCGACGTCGGGATGGCGCGGCGAGTACTATGCCGGCACATCGTTGGCGGGTGCCCCGTGCCTGGTGCGCTACGACAGCGCGATCAACTTCCGCTGGGGAACGGGCAGCCCCGCGTCCTGTGTGGGGTCGGACAGCTTCTCGGTACGCTGGGCGCGCACGATCAACTTCAAGGGTGGGGTCTACCGGTTCACCACGGTGGTAGACGACGGAGTACGGCTCCTGATCGACGGGGTGGTCGTCCTGGATGCGTGGAAGATCCAGCCGGAGACGCGTTACGACGTCGACGTCACGCTCACGCCGGGCAGTCACACGGTGACGGTGGAGTACTTCGAGCACACGGGCGTGGCGACGGCGCAGATGACGTTTGTCCGGTTAGGCGATACGACCGTGGTGGTGCCGACGCCAACGCCGGTGCCGACGGCGACGCCGCCCGCGTCGACGTGGTCGGCCTGGTATGGCGAGTACTTCAACAATATGACGCTGAGCGGGGCTCCCGCCGCGACGCGCTGGGACCCGGCGATCGGATTCGAGTGGGGCACGGGGGTGCCGATTGGGGGCGTGCGGGAGGATCGGTTCAGCGTGCGCTGGACGCGCCACGCGAGCTTCTACTCGGACAACTACGCTTTCTGCGCGATGTCGGATGATGGGGTGCGCATCTACTTTGACGGGCACCTGATTCTGGATGAGTGGCACGCGTCGAATGCCGTCGCCTACTGTGCGGAGACCGACGTGACGGCGGGCACGCACGAGGTGAAGGTGGAGTACTACGAGGACGGCGGCGACGCGTTGATCTACGTCTGGTGGGAGCGTCGCTGACGGGCCGATCACATGTGACCTTCCGGGAAGCTCGATGGGGCGTTGTGTTCGAGGGCGTTAGGCGTCCGTTGCGCTCGCTGCGTTGTGCGGGGCTCAGACGGCTTCCCGGAAGGCAGAGACTGCGCTGAAGTTGACATCTGGCGGAATCGGGGTATCACTAACGCTTAGTGCTTAAGCGATAGACCCCATTCATTAGGAGGCGGTATGTTAGTCACCAGCAAGGAACTACTCTTAGATGCACAGAAGAACCGCTACGCTGTCGGTGCCTTCAACACCAACAACCTAGAGATCACGCACGCGATTGTCCGTGCCGCTGAGGCAAAGCGCGCTCCGATCCTCGTCCAAATCTCGGCGGGCGCGATGAAGTACGCCGGCGTTGACTACCTGCCCATGCTCGTCGCCAAAGCGGCCCAGCTCGCGACGGTCCCGGTGGCGATTCACCTCGACCATGGTCCCGACTTCGCGACATGTATGACCTGTCTGCGGGTGGGCTTCACCTCGATTATGCGCGACGCCTCGAAGCTGCCCTATGATGAGAACGTGGCCGAGGTGCGCAAGGTCGTCGAGGCATGCCACGCGGTGGGCGTGCCGGTCGAGGCCGAGATTGGGAAGATCGGCGGGGCGGAGGAGCACGTGGTCGTCTCCGAGCGAGAGGCAACGATGAGCGATCCCGACGAGTGCGCGCGGTTTGCCGAGGACGGCGGCTTCGACTTCTTGGCGGTGGCGATCGGTAACGCTCATGGCTTCTACAAGGGCGACCCGAAGCTGGACTTCGATCGGCTGGACGCGATCCGCGAGCGGGTCTCGATCCCGTTGGTGCTCCATGGGGCCTCGGGCATTCCCGATGCGCAGATCACGCGCGCCGTTGAAGCGGGCATCTGCAAGATCAACATCGACACGGAGATCCGCAATGCCTTGATCCGGACGATGCAGGCCTACACGGCCGAGCATCCCGATCAGATCGATCCTCGCAAGGTGTTCGCACCGTGTATGGACGCGATGCAGGCAGTGGTCGAGCACAAGATCGAGATCTTCAGGAGTGCCGG